>JANRJM010000010.1 GCA_033763975.1 Planctomycetota bacterium | reverse complement strand
GCGCGTCTGGCGGCGCGGGCGAAACGGGCGGCGGGGGCGAGGCCGTCGGCGCGGACGAGCCGCGGGGCGCGGGGCTGAGCGCGCTGGCGCCGGAGGCCGTGGGCGCGGGCGGCGCGGAGGGGAGCGACGGGGCGTGGTCGGCGAACCCGGGGGACGACACGGCGGAGGCGTCCGCGCCGATCCCGGCGGCGGACGATCGGGTGCTGACGGCGGCGGAAAAGGCGTGGGAGACCAAGGCGCCGACGATCCGCGCTGGGGGTGCGGGGCGTGAGGTGGGGGGCGCGGCGTTGGCGGCGCGCGGGCCGGATGCGGCGCTGCTGGACCTGGCGCGGCGGATGAGCGCGCTGCTGCGCGAGCCGCCCGAGACGAAGATCGATGATGCCGCGGCGCTGGCGGCGATCGAGGCGTTGCGGGCCGGGGTGCTGCGCGACCTTGAATCGCCGTCGAACGTGCTGCACGCGGGGCTGGATGAACGCGACCGGCTGGCGCTGCTGGAGGCGCGGGCGCGGGTGGCGGCGACGCCGGGCGAGGCGAACGCGTCATTGACGCGACGGCTGGCGGGGATCGCGCCCGGGCCGGGCATGCGGATCGTGCGGGGGCTGCTGTGCACGCGGGTGCAGGGGTTCGGGCGGTACGAGGCGTTCGCGAGCACGACGTTCGCGGCGGGGAGCCCGATCCGCGCGATCGTGTACACGGAGTTGGACGGGTTCGGCTCGCGCCCGGCGCGCGAGGGCGATCCGGCGATGAAGGACGTGGCGCTGGCGGAGCAGACGAGCGTGGAGTTGACGCAGGAGCTGGGGCTGTACACGGAGCCGGGCGGGCTGCGGGCGTGGCACAAGCCTGGGCAGCGGGTGATCGAGACGACGCGGGGGCGTCGTCGGGATTTCTACCTGATCCACACGATCGAACTGCCGCGGACGCTGAGCGTGGGGCGGTACGTGCTGAAGGCGACGGTGACGGATGTGACGACGGGCGCGAGCGACGAGGTGAACATCCCGATCACGGTGGTGGCGCGGTAGCCGCGGGCGGGCGGAAAGCTGCCAGAATGACAGCGGGACGAGGGACGGCCGGGCCTGCGGGTGCGGGCGCGGGCGTTGTGGGCGTGTGCGGGCGGGGTGGTGGTCTGTTCGGGAGATCGTGAGCAAGGGGTGATTGGCACGCGGATCGCAGTCTGAGAGGACGACCGCGGGCGAGACCGGGAAAACGCGTGAAAGCGTTGGGCCCGGCGCGACGTATAAGTAGGTGGGCGGAGGGGGGTTGGCGGGGCGGTCGTCGGGAAGGTCCGGAGAGAGGGCGAACCTGCCCCCCGGGTCGGTCCGAATGAGGATGGATGACGCACGCGGCCACGGGCCGCTTTGGAGGCTGACATGTTCGAACGCTTCACAGACCGAGCCCGCAAGGTGATGGCCCTGGCGAACCAAGAGGCGCAGCGCCTGAACCACGAGTACATCGGGACCGAGCACATCCTGCTGGGGCTGGTGAAGGAAGGTTCGGGCGTGGGCGCGAACGTGCTGCGCAACCTGGACGTGGACCTTCGTCGCGTGCGGCTGGAGGTGGAGAAGCTGGTGAAGGCGGGGCCCGAGATGGTGACGATGGGGAAGCTGCCCCAGACGCCCCGGGCCAAGAAGGTGATCGAGTACGCGATCGAAGAGGCGCGGAACCTGAACCATAACTACGTGGGGACCGAGCACCTGCTGCTGGGGCTGCTGCGGGAGCACGACGGGGTGGCGGCGCAGGTGCTGATCAACCTGGGGCTGAAGCTCGAGGACGTGCGCGAGGAGGTGCTGAACCTGCTCGGGGCGGGGAACGAGCAGAGCGAGGGGGGCGGCGGCGGCGGCGGGGGCGAACCGGCCGGCGCGGCGAGCGCTGGGAGCGCGTCGGGCGCGGGCGCAGCGGCGGGCCCGAAGGGCAAGAGCAAGACGCCCGCGCTGGACAGTTTCGGGCGTGACCTGACGGAACTGGCGCGGGAAGGGCAGTTGGACCCGGTGATCGGGCGGATGACGGAGATCGAGCGCCTGGTGCAGGTGCTGTGCCGTCGCACGAAGAACAACCCGGTGCTGCTGGGCGAGGCGGGCGTGGGCAAGACGGCGATCGTCGAGGGCCTGGCGCAGCGGATCATCGCGGGTGACGTGCCCGAGATTCTGCACGAGAAGCGGCTGGTGGTGCTGGACCTGGCGATGATGGTCGCGGGGACGAAGTACCGCGGGCAGTTCGAGGAGCGGATCAAGGCGGTGATGAACGAGGTTCGTCGCGCGAAGAACGTGATGCTGTTCATCGACGAGCTGCACACGCTGGTGGGCGCGGGCGGCGCGGAGGGCGCGATCGACGCGAGCAACGTGCTGAAGCCCGCGCTGGCGCGCGGGGAGATCCAGTGCATCGGCGCGACGACGTTCGACGAGTACCGCAAGTACATCGAGAAGGACGCGGCGTTGGCGCGGCGGTTCCAGGCGATCACGGTCGACCCGCCGACGAACGACCAGACGGTGGAGATCTTGAAGGGGCTGCGCGAGAAGTACGAGCAGCACCACCGGGTGCAGATCACCGACGGCGCGCTGCGGGCGGCGGTGGACCTGAGCGGGCGGTACATCACGGGGCGGGTGCAGCCCGACAAGGCGATCGACGTGATCGACGAGGCGGGCGCGCGCGTGCGGATCAAGAGCATGAGCAAGCCCCCGAACCTGGCGGACCTGGAGGCCGAGATCGAGCGGCTGACGGTGGAGAAGGACGAGGCCGTCAAGGCGGCGGACTACGAGAAGGCGGCGGAGCTGCGCGACAAGGCGGAGCAGCTTCGTCGGAAGAAGGACGACGCGCAGCGCGAGTGGCGGACGAAGAGCCAGGAGGCCGAGGGCGTCGTCGATGACGAGGTGGTCGCGGAGGTGGTGGCGAAGATGACGGGCGTGCCGCTGAAGCGTCTGGAGAAGGACGAGGCGGCGCGGTTGCTGAAGCTGGAAGAAGAGCTGCACAAGAAGGTGATCAGCCAGGACGAGGCGATCAAGGCGATCAGCAAGGCGATCCGCCGGGCGCGGGCGGGGCTGAAGGACCCGAAGCGTCCGATGGGGTCGTTCATCTTCGTGGGGCCGAGCGGCGTGGGCAAGACGCTGCTGAGCAAGGCGCTGGCGGAGTTCATGTTCGGGGACGAGGAAGCGCTGCTGCACCTGGACATGAGCGAGTACATGGAGAAGCACAACGTGAGCCGGCTGGTGGGTGCTCCTCCCGGGTACGTCGGGTACGAGGAAGGCGGGCAGCTGACGGAGCGGATCCGTCGCAGGCCGTACGCGGTGGTGCTGCTGGACGAGGTGGAGAAGGCGCACCCGGACGTGTTCAACATGCTGCTGCAGATCATGGAGGAAGGGCGGCTGACGGACTCGTTCGGTCGGAACGTGGACTTCCGCAACACGATCATGATCATGACGAGCAACCTGGGCTCGGAGATCATCACGGGCGGGGCGGGGTTCGGGTTCGGGAAGCGCACGGAGTCGACGGACTACGAGAACATCAAGACGGTGCTGATGAAGGAGATCGAGCGGTTCTTCCGCCCGGAGTTCATCAACCGGCTGGACGACATCATCGTGTTCCGCCCGCTGAACAAGGACGACATCACGCGGATCGTGGACTACGAGGTGGCGAAGGTGAGCAAGCGTCTGGCGGCGCAGGGCTTCGCGCTGGAGCTGGACGCCCCGGCGAAGGAGCTGCTGATCGAGCGGGGGTACAACCCGGAGTTCGGCGCGCGCCCGCTGCGCCGCAGCATCGGGCAGTACATCGAGGACCCGCTGAGCGAGATGCTGCTGGGCGGGAACTTCGAGGCGCCGTGCATGATCAAGGTGACGCGTCGGAACGGCGCGGACGGGAAGCCGGAGGATCACCTGTTCTTCGAAAGCGGGCCGGCGCCGGCGGGGCTCGTGAAGCCCGGGACGGGCGACGTGGACAGGCCGCAGCGGGCGGGCGCGTCGACCTGACCGGACGGACCCGTTGTTGATGGCATGGATTGCGAACGAGCACGCCCCTCCCGCCGCCGGGAGGGGCGTTTGTTATCAGTCTCTGGCCCATGCGCTGGTCGCACGCCGGGGGTAGGCCTTGCCCCGGGGACCCGCGGGCGCCAACGGTGCTCGCGGCGCGGCCAGGCGGCTGCACGTGCGGATTTCGAGCATTCTGAACATTCGCGCTGCTGCATCCACGGGGCGCGGCTCCAAGAATGCTGCGGAGCAAGCCGCGCCCTGGGCGCGAGCGGGAGGCGATGTCATGAGCATGTTGTCGAGCGTTCGGGGTGTGTGTGCGCGCGGCATGGGCGTGCTGCTGGCCGCGGTGGCGAGCGTGTCGGGGATGGGTTCGCGCGCGGCGGCGCAGTGCCCGGAGACGTGGATCGAGACGCAGGTTCCGACCGGGACGACAGGGCGGGTGAACGCGGTGGTGTCGTGGGATCCGGACGGGAACGGGCCGCTGGGGCCGTGGCTGGTCGTTGCGGGCCAGGCGACGGTGCCGGGGCTGGGGAGCACGCGCATCGCGGCGTGGGACGGGGCGCGATGGCGGGCGCTGGGAGACGGGTTCAACTCGACGGTGAACGCGCTGGCGGTGCGCAACGGCGAGTTGTACGCGGGCGGGGACTTCACGCAGTCGGGCGCGGCGAACGTGCGGTACCTCGCGCGGTACACGGGCTCGGCGTGGGTGCAGGTGGGCGCGGGGACGGGGCTCGGCTCGTCGGTGTACGCGCTGCACGCCGCGGCGAACGGGGACCTGATCATCGGCGGCGGGTTCACCACGGTGAACAGCGCGTCGGGGTTCAACCGGATCGTGCGGTGGGACGGCTCGACGCTCTCGCAGGTGGGCAACGGGTTCGGGAACAACTGGGTGTACGCGATCACCGAGCACGCGGGTGAGCTGTACGCCGGCGGCGACTTCAACCTCTCGGGCGGCGTGTCGACGCTGCGCCTGGCGCGCCTCGTCGGGGGCACGTGGCAGCAGGTGGGCGGCGGGATCGACGTGGGCAGCAGCGTGCTGGCCTTGCGCTCGTTCAACGGGCAGTTGTTCGTGGGCGGGAGTTTCACCAGCGCGGGCGGGGTGACATGCAACAACGTTGCGTCGTGGAACGGAACGTCGTTCGCGGGGCTGGGCACCGCGCCGAACGCGGGGGTGGGCAGCACGGTGTACGCCCTGACGGTGTTCGGCACCGAGCTGTACGTGGGGGGAGGGTTCTCGACGGCGGGCGGAGTGCCGAACCAGTTTCTGGCGCGGTGGAACGGCTCGGTGTGGAGTGTGGGCGTGCCGGGCGTGGGCGCGAGCGTGTTCGCGCTGGCGGTGCACGACGGGCGCTTGTGGGCGGGCGGGGACATGACGACCGCCGGCGGCGTGCAGGTGCAGCGGGTCATCTCGTGGGACAACGTGACGGTGGGCGTGCCGGGGTCGGCGTTGTCCGGGCAGGTGACGGCGCTGGCGGAGCACGCGGGCGAGATCTTCGCGGGCGGGCTGTTCGTGAACGCCGGATCGACGGTGGTGAACAACGTCGCGCGGTTCGACGGCACGGCGTGGCGCGCGATGGGGGCGGGGGTCGGCGGGCGTGTGCGGGCCATGGCCAGTTTCCAGGGCTTCCTGGTCGTCGGCGGCGACTTCACTAGCGCGGGGGGCGGGTCGGCGAACTACGTGGCGCGATGGTCGGCGGCGACCGGCTGGCAGGCGATGCCGGGGCTCACCAACAGCGTGCACGCGCTGCTGGTATACAACAACGAGCTGCACGCCGGCGGCGCGTTCAGCCAGCGTGTGGCTCGGTGGAACGGAACCACGTGGGTGGCGTTGCCCGGCACGGTCGTCAACTCGACGGTGAACACGCTGACGGAGTTTGAGGGCGAGATTGTGGCGGGCGGGTCGTTCAGCGGCGCGGGCACGACGGTGCTGAACTACGTGGCGCGGTACTCGGGCGGCGCGTGGCAGCCGGTGGGCACGGGGTTCAACTCGACGGTCAACACGCTCACGTTGCACAACGGGTCGCTCTACGCGGGGGGCTCGTTCACGCTGGCCGGGCCTGGAGGAGCGCCGCTGCCGTACGTCGCGCGGTGGAACGGCACCGTGTGGCAGACTGTGGGCACCGGCCAGACCTCGTCGGTCGAAGACCTCGCGAGCTACGCCGGCGAGCTGGTGGCGGTGGGCAGCTTCACCGGTGCGACCGGGTCGTACATCTCGCGGTACAACGGGGTGCAGTGGCGTCCGCTGGCCGAGGGGCTCTCGGTGGGGACGGGCAGCGGGCTCGTCGGGAGCACGCTGCTGGAGCGCAACTCGCTGCTGTACGTGGGCGGGTCGTTCCTCGTGGGCGGGCAGAACACGTGGGCGCCGAACGTGGGGCTGTGGGGTTCGGGCGGGGGCAACATCTCGATCGATCAGCAGCCGTCCGACCAGACGGTGTGCGCGACGGGCACGGCGGCGTTCACGGTGCAGGTGAGCGGGACGGGGCCCTTCTCGTACGTCTGGCGCAAGGACGGCGTGGCGCTGAAGAACGGGCGTGGGATCTCCGGCGCCGACAGCCCGAACCTGACGATCGCGTACATCGAGCCGGGCGACGCGGGCACGTATGACTGCGTGGTGCTGAACCTGTGCGGCCCGCTGGCGACGCTGCCGGTGACGCTGACGGTGGATACGAGCTGCGCCCCGCCGTGCGATCCGGACTTCAACCGCGACGGGAACGTCGACCAGGACGACGTGTCGTCGCTGGTGCAGGTCATTAGCGGGGGTGATTGCCCGTGATGAACGGGCGAGTACGCCGGTGAGTGATGCTGAAAACGACACCGCCCGGACCTTTCGGCCCGGGCGGTGGTGTTTTTGAGATGTCGTCGAGCTCTCTCGGTGAGCGGGCTCGACGAAGCGCGTCGCTTAGCGGCGACGGCGAGCGGCGAGCAGGCCGCCCATGCCCAGGAGGGCGACGGCGCCCGGGGCGGGGACGAGTTCGATCTGCCAGCCGCCGTCGATGCGGCCGATATCGCCGGAGGCATCGTCGACGATGAAGAGGTCCCAGTTGCCGTTGGCGCCGGCGTTGAAGGCAGCGAGAAGCGAGGAGCCGTACGGGCCGGCGGGCGCGGGCGCGGCGAAGGCGTCGCCGGTGACGTAGTTGGTCGGGGCGTAGGGGCCGGCGCCGAGGGGGCCGGCGTCCGGAACCGCGACGCCGGTGTCGTCGAAGGTGACGTTGATGTTCACGACGTCGCCGCTACCGCCGGCGTCGGACATCAGGACAACCGCGCCGCCGGGGCCGGCGAGGAGGATGTCAAAGTCATCGGGCCAGGTGTGGCTGAGGCCGAGGAGGCGGACCTGCGCGCTGGTGACGGTGCCCGTCCAGCCGGAGATGTTGATGGTCGAGGGGTAGGGATTGGCGGTGCCCAGCGAACCCGTGCCGGGGATGACGATCGGGGTGTTGTTGGAGTACACGGCGGCGCTGGCGAGAGACGCCAGGCCGGCCACGGCGATCAGAGCGATACCAGTCTTCATGTTCTTCTCTCCTCGCATGCGCGGGCGCGTCCCGCTTGGTCTCTCTCCGCGCGCCGAGCAACCCACGATGGCGCTCGCGCGTGCGTCGCCGGGACGCGCAAGTGTGTTCCCGGCACCGGAAACTACCAGAGTTCTGACTATCCGGCAAGGGGACTTTAATACTCTCGATGATGGATTTTCGAGTTTTATCGGGAACCGGAATCAACGCCCGCCCTAGAACGAGCATGGTGTGAATCTGGGAAGACCTATTCACGCGTAATGGTGTTTGTTTGGTACTTCTGGCTGTCATTTGCCGGCAGTTGAGCTCCGGCGCCGCGCTCGGTGCGGGACGGGATTGGTCGATATCTGTTGTGTCGTCGGCACGCGGGGGATCGGCGCAGAGCGGGTAGGAATCCCGTTACTTATCGGACATTGGGCGAATGGGCGGCAGCGCGGCTTTGAGAAATCTTCAATTGAGTGGCATTGACTTCAAGTTTCGAGTAGTCTCCCTGGTGCTCGGGCACGGCGTGTCCGGGGGGTAGGAACGCGAGAGAGAGACAAGGTCCCCGGGAAACCGGGGGAAGGGCCGTTGAGACCGGCTGCCTCTTGCGATCACACCCAGGGTGGAGACGGCTCGCGCGTGTATGCGCGGGCGGTCATGACGTCGGCGTGTGTTCGCCGGCGTCGGGCGGGGTTTGCGTGGGGTCACGCGCCGCCCTTGGGAGGATCCGCTCGGCGTTGTGCGCACACGCCGGGCGGGGCAGTTGATTTCGAAGGAGACGTAGAGATGAAGACCATGGGACTGTTGGCCCTTGCGGCCATCGCGGGCACGAGCGCGAGCGCTCTGGCCAGCGTGTCGGCGTTCACGCCGGTGGCGTCGGTGACGTTCACGAACAAGAACTCGGTGGACGCGCAGGGCGACCCGGACAACGCGCGCGACTCGTGGATCTCGCCCGTGGGCGGGTCGGTCACGGCCATCCGCGTGACGGGCAGCCTGACGGAAGTGAACACGGCGACGTTCGCGAGCGAGGCGCGGGTTCGCCTGAGCGCGGGCGCGGGCAGCTCGTTCACGGCGTTCAACTATCAGGCGAGCACGGTGGGGAACTACACGGGCACGCTGGCGATCGGCCCAACGACGATCGGCGTGCCGGCGTTCAGCCTGAGCGCTGGCGGGCAGGTGAACTTCGAGTGGTTCGAGTCGTTCCAGGACGACGCGAACCTGCCCGAGAGCCGCTGGGACACGGTGACGTACGAGCTCGGTGCGAACGTGATCACGAACGGGAACTTCAACCTCGGCACGATCCCCCAGAACGGGACGACGCAGGTGATCGCGGGCTCGCACGTGGCGGGCGGGCTTGACTTCTTCACGTTCAGCCTCGGCGGCCCGGTGGCGAACATCGGGGACTACCTGAACATCAAGATGAAGTTCGGCGCCACGGGCGGGATGACCGATACCGAGATCGCGTTGTACGACGGCAACGGCAACCTGGTCGCGACCGACGACGACGGGTTCACGGGCTTCGCCAGCATGCTGACGTTCGGCGCGAGCGATCCGCTCGCGGGCGCGGGCGGGGACGTGTCCCTCCCGGGCGCAAACGGGCTGAGCCTCGCGGCGGGCAACTACACGCTGGTGACGGGCGGGTTCAACACGGTCTTCGGAGCGACCATCGGCCAGATCACGCCGGGGACCAACGCGGGCACGTACAGCCTCGAGATCACGTCCGTCCCGACCCCCGGCGCGCTGGCGCTGCTGGGCGTGGGCGGGCTGCTGGCGGGCCGCCGCCGGCGCTAAGCCTTGCACCGTGATTTGTTTCTGATCGCGCCCGCCGGGGAAGCTCGGCGGGCGTTGTTTTTCCAAGGCGAGGACTGCGGGCGGAATGCCTGAACCCGGCGCGGGCGGTGTCGGTACGATTCTCGCCCATGCCCGTCTTTCTCCGATGGCTCTTGCGACTTGGCCCGACGAACCCGATCGCGGTGCGTCTGGTGCAGAACGGCTCGCGCCGCAACCGGCACCTGTACATCCGGGCGTCGTACCTGGCGGCGTTGATCGTGGTGCTGCTGTGGGCGCTGCTGGTGGGGGCGGGGGCGGACCAACTGGACTATCGGGAGCTGGCGAAGAGCGGGGCGCGGGCGTTCACGTGGATCGCGTTTTTGCAGGTGCTGCTGATCTGCGTGCTGGCGCCGGTGTTCATGGGCGGGGCGATTGCGCAGGAGGCGAGCCCGCGGACGTGGGAGGTGCTGCTGACCACGCCGCTGACGCCGGGCGAGATCGTGCTGGGGAACCTGTTCGGGCGGCTGTTCTTCGTGCTTGCGCTGCTGTTCGCGAGCCTGCCGCTGTTCGCGTTGACGCAGTACTTCGGTGGCGTGCCGCCGACGGCGGTGTTCGCGAGTTACCTGGTGGCGGGGTGCGCGGCGCTGCTGGTGGGGGCGTTGGCGATCGGGCTGTCGGTGTCGCGGCTGGTGGGGAAGCGCGCGTTCTTCGTGTTCTATGTGTGCGTGGTGGTGTACCTGGGCGTGACGGTGGCCATTGACCGGGCGATCGTGAACGCCGGGGGCGGGGCGGTGAACGGGCAGGGCGTGACGATCATGACGGGGCTGAACCCGTTCTTGGCGTTGTGGAGCCTGCTGAACCCGTCGACGTACCCGGTGGCGCCCGAGGGCTCGCACGAGGGGCTGCTGCGCTGGATGCTCGAGACGCCGGTGTCGTTCTGGTGCGTGGCGAGCCTGATCCTGAGCGCGGTGATCATGGCGGCGTCGACGTTCACGGTGCGGACGGGCGGGTTGCAGACGCTGGGGGCGGGCGAGACGGGCGTGCCGATCTGGCAGCGCCTGCTGGGGCGCCAGGCGCGCAAGGCGGGCGAGCACCGGGCGCCCAAGCAGGTGTGGACGAACCCGATCGCGTGGCGCGAGGCGGCGAGCCGCAACTCGAGCCTGGCGAAGATCGTGGCGCGCTGGGTGTTCATCGGGCTGGGGGCGGCGTTCGGGCTGACGCTGATCTATCTCTATCACGATCGGACGTTCACGCCGAGCGACTTCCGGTTCGCGATGGTGGCGACGGTGTGGGGCGAGTTGGCGCTGATCGCGCTGGTGGGGATCAACGTGGCGGCGACGGCGATCAGCCGCGAACGCGAGGACGGGACGCTGGATTTGTTACTGACGACGCCGATCACGGCGCGGGCGTACCTGCTGGGCAAGCTGCGCGGGCTGGTGATGTATCTGATGCCGCTGCTGCTTGTGCCGCTGGGCACGCTGGGGGCGGCGTGCCTGTACGTGCTGCTGATCGCGACGGCGACGCCGACGGGGGCCCAGATGCCGCTGATCCTGCCGGAGGCGGCGGTGCTGGTGCCGCTGGCGGTGATCCCGTTTGTTGCGTTCTGTGTGATGGTGGGGTTGAGCTGGTCGTTGAAAAGCCGCGGCACGTTGTCGAGCGTGGTGTGGACGATCGCCGTGGTGGGGATGATCGGCGGGATCGCGGGGCTGTGCGGGTGGCAGGCGTCGGGGAACTTCTCGTTCCTGGGTCCTGTGCTGGCGGCGCTCAGCCCGGCGTCGATGGTGTACGCGAGCGTGTACCCGGAGGAAGGGCTGGCATCGACGATCACGGATTCAGGGCCGGCGTCGGCGCGGATGAGCCTGGCGGTGGGCGCGGCGGTCTCGGCGCTCGTGCACGCGGGGCTGTGCTACGCGATTCTATCTAATATGGTGCGCGGGTTTGATATGACGGTGAGAAGGCTGGCGGGGGCGCGGTAGGGGCCTGACCATTTCTCTTGCATCGTGCGCGGGATGAGGTACGTTCTGGGCATGAGCACTCCTCGCGCCACGCTCGTCCTCGCCGCGGCCCTGTTCTCGGGCGTGCTGGTGCTCTCAGCCGCGCCGGCGTGGGGGCAGACGTTTGATTTGGTGGGGTTTCCTGATCCGAACCGCATGGGGCGTACATACGCGATTTCGTCGGACGGGCGTGTCGCAGCAGGGGGACTTTCGGTTTCCGGCGCGGGATACACGTGGACCCGTGCCAACGGCATGGATGCGTTCGGTTTGCTGCCGGGCATGCCGGGCACCTCGCAGGCGCTCGCGATTTCGGGTGATGCGCGGTACGTCGGCGGGTTCGCGGGGCCGGAGGCGTACCGCTATCGCGTCGGGGACGCGGCGTTGCAGATGCTCGGGTTCCTGCCGGGGTACGCGACGACGCAGACGATGGGGCTGAGCGGCGACGGCGAGATTGTGGTGGGGCGTGCGACGCCGTTCAGCAGCGACGCGGTCGGCCAGGCGTTCCGGTGGACGGAAGAGACGGGGCTTGTTGGTCTGGGCTACACGCGGCCCGACCATTTTTATAGCGAGGCCGCGGCGATCTCGCGCGATGGGAACACCATCGTCGGACATAGCAGGGGGGGGAGCGGGCAGGGCGAGGCCTTTGTGTGGACCGAGTCCATCGGCATGCAGGTGCTCACGCCGCTACCGGGCACGGGCGGGTTCACATCGCAAGCCTTCGGCACGAACCACGACGGGTCCATCATTGTCGGTATTTCCGGCTCGAACAGTTCGGGAACCGTCTGGGTCAACGGCGTGCCGATGTCGCTCGGCATCGTGCCGGGTTTCAACAGGAATAGCGCGCGTGCCGTCAGCGACGACGGCTCGGTGATTGTCGGGCAGATGTTCGGCAACAGCCAGACCGCGTTCGTCCGCACGCCCTCCCGCGGCATGGAACGCCTCGCCGACTACCTCGCGTTCCACGGCGTGCAGGTGCCGGCGGGGGTCAACCTGCTCACGGCCACCGCGGTGTCGGCGGATGGGATGACGTTCGCGGGGTATACAGGATTGCCGGGTCAGGTCCGCGACGGGTTTGTGGCCACCATCCCCGCGCCCGGTGTTTCGTGTTGTGTGTTTGTCGGCGCCGGTGTGACGTTGTTCGCGCGACCACGCAGAAGAATCTGATGCTGCACCGCTGTGCGGTGCGCGTGCGAGGCGCGACGTGTCCGGGGGTGCCGCTGCGCGGCGACCCCCGGCTTCCCTCTCCCCGCCGCGTCGCGGCGGGGAGGGGGAAGCCATGAGGCATGCGGCATGAGGCGTGAGGGCAAACACGCGGCTCGAACCGTGCTGACGCGAAGCGTGCGCGCCGGACGTCAAGACACGGGGCCTGAAAGGCGCCACCCCTGATGGCCCGCGAGCGGCGTGGCAGGCGCGAGGAAGCATGCCGAAGCGGCGAAGCCCCCTCCGGCGCGAAGACTCGCCACCTCCATCGAGGAGGAGGATCGAGACAGACCCTCGCTGGCGCGTCGGGCTCGTACAGAGGGCTTGTACCGAGCGCGGAGCGGGCGGGAGGCCGGCCGGGCGTCGGGGTTCCGGGGCGGGGGACTTCCGGTAGAATCCCGGCATGCCCCTGACCCGAGAGCAACTGGCCCTGCGTGCGTCGCGCGAACTGCGTGACGGGTACATCGTGAACCTCGGCATCGGGATTCCGACGCTGGTGGCGAACTATGTGCCGCCGGGGATGGACGTGTGGCTGCAATCGGAGAACGGGCTGTTGGGGATCGGGCCGTTCCCGCGTGAGCGGGAGATCGACCCGGACCTGATCAACGCGGGGAAGCAGCTCGTGACGGCCCGGACGGGTGCGTCGTTCTTTTCGTCGAGCGATTCGTTCGGGATGATCCGGGGCGGGCACATCGACCTGTGCATTCTGGGGGCGATGCAGGTGAGCCAGGAGGGGGACCTGGCGAACTGGATGATCCCGGGGAAGATGGTGAAGGGGATGGGCGGGGCGATGGATTTGGTGGCCGGGGTGCGCCGGGTGGTGGTGGTGATGGAGCACACGGCGAAGGGGCAGAGCAAGGTGGTGAAGGCGTGCACGCTGCCGCTGACGGGGCGGGGGTGCGTGGACCTGCTGATCACGGACCTGTGCGTGCTGGAGATGGACCGGGCGAAGAAGCGGTTCGCGCTGCGAGAACTGGCGCCGGGAGTTTCCGTAGAAGAGGTGAAGCGACAGACGGCGGCGGAGTTTGACGTGCCGACTTCCGTCGGCGAGGTGGATCTGCGCTGAGTAAGGATGGCGGCGCGGGGTAGTGGATCGGACGGAGCCGGGAGGAAGGCGCGAGAACAGCCCGCGGGCGCGCAGGTCCCGCGTCGGGCGAGCCGGCGGAGGTGGGGCATGGCGGAGACCGAAGGCCAACACGGGGGAACACCCGTACCTGGGGGCGTCACGGCCGCGTCGGGCGTCCCGGATGGGACGGGCGGCGAGGGCGGGAGCGGGAGCGCTCCGAGCGGCGGGCGCGAGACGACCGGCGCAGGGGGCCAGAGCGGACTCCCGAGCCGGGTGCGGGTCTACGGGCTTCTGTGCGCGGTCGGGCTGTTCATCGGGATCGCGGTGGACGTTCCGGCGTTGGTGCGCGGGGTGCGCGGGGCGATGGTCTCGACGCTGAACCCGCCGGGAGTGCAGGTCGTGTACGCCGCCCCCGGGGCGCGCGACGCGAGCGCGAACCCCCGCTTCGAGGAGCGCAGCGGGACGGCGGGCGAGTTCGACATCGGGACGGAGTGGCGGGTGATCGTGACGAAGGACGAGGGGGACGTCGAGGCGGACGTATTCCTGGTGTACATGTGCTCTGGGGAGCCGCCGTTCATCGAGCGGGGCGATTCGCCGCCTCGGCAGCGCGTGCAGTTCGACGGAACGCTGCAATGCGCGGGGGCGCACACGTTCCTGATCGTGACCGCGAAGCCGGGAGAAGTGACGCCGGACCGGCTGCGCGAGGCGTTTACGCCGGTGAACAGCGGGGTGACGATCCCGGAGTTCCGGGAGATCGCGTGGAACGACCGAGCGGCGATGCCGTGGGACTGGGTTTTTCCGAAGGGATCTTCGAAGGGCTCCGCGATCAAGGACTCGCAGGCGGAGCGGGTGGTCGAGGACTGGGCGAACCGCATCGGCGACGTGGTGAAGCGTCTGCGTTCGTCGAGCGTGAGCGTCGTGGGCAAGACCGTCGGCGTGCGTGAGCCGATCGGGGTGCCGCTGTGAGGCGGGGCGGGACGATGCTGCGGGCGACGGCGCTGCTCGTGCTGGTGCTGGCGTGCCTGGGGATGCGGGGGGACGACCCACCTCGGCTGTACGCGCGCCGGCTGGCGATCTGCATCGGCGTGAACGAGTACACGCAGGTGTGCAAGGACGCGGGGTGGTTCGGCGAGAACCTCCGGCTGGCGGAGACAGACGCGACGGACGTGGCCGACTGCCTGGAGAAGCAGTACGGGTTCGAGGTGACCCGCCTGATCGGCGCGAGCAACGCCACGCGGGACGCGATCGACGGCGCCATCACCGGCGCGCTCGAATCGCTCGGGGCGAGCGACGTGCTGGTGATCTTCTACTCCGGGCACGGCGTGCGGAAGCAGTTCCGCAAGGCGTCGGGCGACCCCTGGACGTACGAGGGGTATCTGACGCCGGGCGGAGTGGCGGCCAAGCCCTCGGCGGAGTCGCACGAGGCGTACAGCACGGTGCTGTATTCCATGGGCGATCTCGCCCAGCGCGTGCGCGGGAAGAAGGTGGGTGAGAAGTGGGAAGAACAGAAGGGGCGGCACATCCTGCTGCTGATGGACTGCTGCTTCAGCGGGTTCGCCGCCCTGCCGCGCGGGCAGAAGAAGGAGTCCCGGCACGACACGTACCGCAAGTTGGCCGAGGACAAGTCCCGCGTCGCCATCACGGCGGGCACGCACGATGAACTGGCGTTCGAGCCACGGGGCGGGAGAAACGGGGCGTTTACGGCGGGCCTGCTGAAGGTGCTGCGGCAGCACGCGGAGAACAGGTCGATGGCGTCGGCGACGGAGGTGTTCGTCGACGTGCGCGACGAGGTGCTCCAGCTCGCGCAGCAGGAGGGGCGCGAACTCAACCCGCTGCTGCGCCATCTGAGCCAGTACAAGGGCGAGATCGTGATGATCCCGGTGACCGCGCGCGAGACCGAAGCACGCCTCGCGTCGGACGATGCCCAGGAGGGCGAGGGCGCCGCCGACGGGCGGGGGCGCGGGGCGGGACGCGGCCCGCGCCGGGGGGGGGGCGCGGGGCGCCGAGCCGGTGAGCGACGAGGAGTTTCAGGCGGTGTACGCCGACGCCGTGGAAGCGCCCGAGCCGGGCGAGGCGGCGGCACCGGGCGACGCGGGGACGGGCGGGCGCGAGCCGCGGGACTGGAAGCGGACGTACGACGAGAACCTGCGGCGTGCGTCGGCGGGCGACCCGCGCGCGATGACGCTGGTGGCGATCATGCAGTCCAAGGGGCTGGGAACGACGCAGGACGAGCAGGCGGCGTTGATGTGGGCGACCGAGGCGGCGAACCAGCAGGAGGGCACCGGGCAGGTCGAGCTCGGGAAGTTCTATCGAGACGGCGTGGGGACGGAGAAGAACGAGGAGGCGGCGCGGGCGATCTTCGGGAGCCTGCCGCAGGAGATGGACGCGCTGCGCCAGCGCTTGCAGGCGAACCCGAACCAGACAATCTCGGTGGTGGACGTACTGGGCGCGCTCACGGGGCGGACCGGCGGGGGCGGCGGGGACGGAGGAAGCGGCGGGGGCGGGGTATCGGGCGGAACACTCCTGGGATCGCTCTTTGGCGACGCGCGCGCGCGCGACGCGACGACGGTCGCGGAAGCGATGCGCCAGATCGAGGAGCGCGGGCGGCGGGTGCGCGCGTTGTACGACACGATGGCGGCGAAGAACGACTACCGCGACACGCTCAAGCCGCGCGAGCTGTGCGACGAGTGGATCGCGTCGCTCCCGGTGCTGGAGCGGCTGGCGAAGGGAACGTCCAGCGAGGCGGAGATCTTGCGGGGCTCGGCGGCGTTGCGCGACGTGCTGAAGAAAGAGCTGCGTGAAGCGACGAAGGACGGGCGGAAGAACGCGATCGCGCGGGCGCTGGACAAGGCGGACGGGGCGGTCCGAACGCTTCGGGAGGCGGTCGGAGTTGACCCCGGCCCGGCGAAATGATCAACTCATGAGGACGCCGCGCGGCGGCGTCAGATGCGGGAGGATGTCATGATGCGTGGGACGGGTGTGGGAAGTGCGTTGATGGTGGCGGCGCTGGTCGCGTCGTGCGCGGCGACGAACCGCTATGTGCTGGACAAGTGCGCTGTCGAGACAACGGTCGAGGTGCCGCACGACGGCGACACCGTGCCGACGACGCTGTGCTCGTACTCCGAGGAGGGCGATCTCGCGATCGGCATCAGGCAGATGACGGCGCGAGACTACGCCGACGCGCGCAAGTCGTTCGAATCGGCGGTTGCCCGCACCGACGGCAACTCGCGCCGGAACGCGTACCACGCGCTCGGGGTCGCGTGCGAGATGCTGGGCGCGCTGGCGGACGCCGAGTCGGCGTACAAGCAGGCCAACCTGCTGGACGACAAGGCCAAGTACGAGCGCGACATCCTGCGCGTACAGAAGAAGCTCGGCAAGAGCAAGTAGCCCCGCTACTTCCGCGCCTCGCCCAGGGCGTTGAGCGCGTAGGCGCTGATGAGCACCGGGTCGTTCTCCATCCAGCGGTCGTCGACGGGCGTCATCGAGCCGTCGGGCTGCGCGAGGGTGGCGAGGCGGGCGACGAGGTCGTCGCGCCAGCGGCGGGGCGCGGCCTGACCGGACGCCGCGCTGTTGCCGGGTGATGCGGACGAATCAGGGGTCGCGGGCGAGCCGGGTGTGCGGCCGTCGGCCGGTCGGGCCGTCGGGACATCCTGCGCGGGCAGCGTCATCACGACATCGTCGCCGGTCGCGCCGAGCGCGCGGGCGAAGACGAGCAGGTAGTAATACAGCCCGTCGGTGCCCACGCCGGGGTTTTCGTCGAGCGTGTAGTTGCGGCGGATCCAGTCCTTGGCCGCGATGACGCGCGGGTCGGTCGGCGTGAGCCCGGCGTACAGGTAGCTCTTGAAGCCCGAGTACGTCATGGAGCCGTAGGCGCGCAGGCGGCTTTCGCCCTGCCAGTGCGCGACCTTCCTGACCTCGACGGGCGCGTCGGACAGATCGGTGAAGGCCTGGGCGACGAGGCTCCCGAAGAGTTTCTCGTCGGTCAAGCCGCAGCGGATCTCGAAGTCGCTCCCGCCGGCGCCCGTGAAGCCCTGGTTGAAGGTGATGACGCAGGTCTCGCCGATGGTGCGCAGCGCGGGCGTGTTCGCGTCGGCGATGGCCTTCGACACGCGGGCGCGGACCTCGTCGCGGGTGAGCGTGACGGGCTTGTCGCCCTCCTTCTTCGTGAGGCGCACGCGGGCGGCGAGCCCGGGCGGGCCCGAGAGGCTCTCGGTGATCTCGCCGGCGTTGGTCTGCCCGCTGCCGACCTGGTCCTTGTTGATGCTGGTGGCGTAGATGAACCCGCCCTGGGTGCTGCCCGCCGCGAAGGGCGAGTCGTTGATCACCGTGCCGTCGGGCGCGGTGTGCTGCATCTGGCAGCGCTGCAGGAAGACGAGCGCGCGGCGGAAGGCGGGGTCGGTCTCGGGCAGGCCCGAGACGCGCAGGGCCTCGACCGCGAAGGACGTGTTCGACATGTCCGGGCGGCCGTGGTTGCCGTAGCCCCAGCCGCCGTAGTACGGGTGCGAGCGATCGACGGCCTCGGCGGCGTCGACGGCGCCGTCGCGCGTCACGGCGCCCTCGCCGTATTGCAGGCCCTTCAGGAAGGTCTGGGCCCGGGCGATGGCGTCCTTGAGTTTCGCGTCCGGGGCGGGGATGCGCGCGAGGGCGGCGAGCGAGATGGCGGTGTTGTACGAGGGCAGGATGGAGTCGTAGATCCCGCCGTCGGGCTGCTGGCGGGAGAGCAGGAAGGCGACGCCCCGCGCGACGGCGGGGTCGGCGGGGTCGACGCCGTTGGCGAGCATGCCCTGCACGACGAGGGCGGTGATGGCGGGGAAGACGGGCCGCCCGGGCGCGACGTTCCAGCCGCCGCTCGCGGGGTCCTGCCTGGAGCGCAGGAACTCGATGGTGCGTGACGCAAGGGCCGCGGCGTCGGGGTGGGCGGGGGCCGGTGCCCCGTGCTGGGCGGGCGGCGGGGCGGGCTGGGCGAGCGTCGGGGTGGCGGCGGCGAGTACGCAGGCGACGAGGGTGGCGGCGCGTGTCATAGGCGCATGCTATGGGGCGGGGCGTTCGAGGTGCATGACGCACGCCGCCGCGACGACGGCGGCGACCTCGGTGCGCATCACGTGCCGCCCGAAGGAGGCGGGCGTGGCGCCGGCGTCGCGCATGGCGGCGAGTTCGTCGGGGGTCCAACCGCCCTCGGGGCCCACGAGGAGCGTGAGGGCGGGCCCCCCGCGGCGTTCGTAGGGTGGCCCGCTGGCGTCGGCGACGATCGCGCCGGCCAGGGTGCCGTCGCGGCGCAAGTCAAGGAGATCGACGGGGGGCTCGATGCGCAGCGCCCACGCCCGCCCGCACTGCTTGAGCGACTCGCGGGTGACGCGCGCGAGGCGGTCGAGCTTGGTTTCACGCGGGTCGACGATGGAGCGGGCGGTGCGGAGCGGGGCCCACGAGGCGGCCCCGGCCTGCGACAGGCCATCGATCATGTCGGCGAGGCGCTCGCCCTTGGGCGCGCAGGCGAGCACGTGCAGGGCGGGCTGCTCGGGGGGCAGGACGCGGGCGTCGTCGACGCGCACGTCGAGGGTCCAGAGGCCGTCGTGCTTGGCGGTGCGGAGGATCGTGCCCGTGCCGACGAGGCCGGCGCCGTCGCGCAGGGCGAGGAGATCGCCCTCGCCGAGGCGTCGCACGCGCAGGGCGTGGTGCGCGTCGTCGCCCGAGATGCGCGCGATGTCACCGGCACGGGGGGCGTGGTCGAGCAGCACGGCGTGGACGCCCATGCGGGGTCTCCGGTCGGTGCGGGGTCGTGACCATATTCTCGGGCGTGCGGGCGGGGCGGCGGCCCAAGCGGCGGGTGTGTCGAGACGACATAGATCCCGCAGGGATCGCGGAGCGGGCATGAGCAACACGGACACCACCCAACCCGGCGCGACGAAAGACCTCGACACCGAGGCCGCGATCGGCGCCGAGATCGACGCGCTGGCGCAGGCCGCGCCGGGCGGGGGCGAGACGCGCCCCGATGCGATCGCCGACGACCTCACGCGCCAGATCGAGGACATTCTCGCGGAAGGGCCCGGGCAACGCGGTTCGATCCCCGCGGACGTCTCGCCCGAAGTGCTGGATGAGGCGGCCGCCCTGGCCGAGGAGATCGGGCGGCTCATCCACGCGGGCAATGGCGGCGGGGCGACCGATGCCCCGGCCCCGCAGGAGCGATTCGCCGTGGCCGAGGGCGGCGGGCAGGAGCAGCCGACGGCGGCGGAAGAAGGACTGCCGGCGTTTCTGCCCGGCGCGGGCTCGCCCCGCGGCGCGGGTGCGCCGGCCGAACCGGACGCGGGCGCCGAGACGGCCCCGCCGGTGACGCCGCCACCCGCCGAGCCCGCGGCACAGGTGCCCGAGACGCCGCCCACCCCTGAGCCAGCGCCGGTGCCGGTGCCGGTTCCGATCGCGGCGCCCGTGCCAGTGGCGGCGCCCGTGCCCACGCCTGCACCCGCGGCGCCCGAGGAAACGCCCCGCGCGCGTGTGACGGTGGAAGAAGTGAAGCCTCGCGCACCGCGCGCGGTGCCGGGATTCCTGGCGGCGTTTGCCAGGCCGCTGGCGAAGAAGTCGCCCTTCATGCGGCGGGCGATCGCGCTGCTGGGGGTGCACACGCTGGCGCTGGGGCTGTTCATGTGGGCGTACGTGCTGCACCTGCGTCCCGCGCCGCAGCACGCGCACGCGGGGGCGTTTGATTTTCACGCTGGCGACGTGCCCCACGTGCCGGACCCGCCCCCGAAGGAAGCGCCCGCTGGCGACGGGCACGGCGGCGATGACGGGCACGGCGCGAAGAAAGACGCGCACGCCAAGGACGACGGACACGGCGCGAAGAAGGACGCGCACGGGGCCAAGAAGGACTCGCACGCCAAGGCCAAGGCGCCGCCCAAGGGCGGGGCCAAGGCCAAGAAAGACGAGAGCCACGGCGGGGGACACTGACGCCCCGACTGCGCACCCGGCGGCCCGCGGCCGACGCGGCGCGTCACGTCCCCACGGGCTGCTCGTCCGGGGCGGCGTCCTCGGGCTTCTCGGGCGCGGGCAGCGAATCCCGCCACTCCTTGTCGAGCGCCTCGAACGAGACGCCCAGCGCCTCGCGCGTCGCCTCGTCGAGCGACTTGCCGCCGGACATCGCGCGGAACCACGCGTTGCGGGCCCCGTCGCCCGAGCGGGTGGTGATGAACTGGACCATGTGGTGCCCCTGCGTGTAGACGTGCCCCTGGTAGCGCCCCTCGACGGTCTCGAAGTCCGTGATCGCGTCCCACGGCGCGAGCTGCCCGCGGCGTGCCCAGCGCTCGACCGCGCGCTCGGGCGTGCGTCCGTCGAGCACAGTCGTCATCGCGTACTCGGCGACGCCCTCGAGCGCCCACCAGGGCATCTTGTTCGAGGCCGGGCCCATCACAAAGGTCGCGACGTGCCCGTACTCGTGCGCGAGCAGGGCCTTGAGGTCGGGCACGCTCGAGCGGCGCGAGGCGAGCAGCTTGATCGACTCGTTGGGCTCGTTCCAGCCCGCCAGCCCGTTGGTGTAGCTCAGGCAGATCGAGTGCTGCAGGTGGCGCATCGAGCCGTAGAGCTTGATCTTCTGCGTGTGCCGCGGCAGGTCGTGCCCGGGCAGGTCGCCCTCGTGATGCCCGAAGAGCTTCTCGACATCGGCCCGCACCGCGACGAACGCCTCGACGGTCCGCTCGGCGAGTTCGTCCAGGCCCGGGTCGTGGTACACGACGACGCCCGGGGCCTCGTGCGTCTCCCAGGTCTCGCCCGCGTAGAGCCAGCGCCCGTCCTGCGACACGAAGCGGGCGGCGAACGTCACCGTGCGGGGCTTGCCCTCGGCCATCGTCCACGTCCAGGTGAGCGGGCCGGTGGCGTTGGGCCCTTCGACCGCGAGTTCGCCCACCGTCAGTTGCACCGCCGTCGGCTTCTTCTTCGCCATGTCGTTGGCGAAGTACGTCTGCTCGTAGACGAACTCCGAATCCGCCTTGTCGATGAACGCGAGGTAGGCCGGCGCGTCGCCCGCGAGGGCCGCGGCCTCGATGCCCCGCATCGTCGCCTCGACGCCGGCCTTGACGGCGGGGTCCGCCCGCGCTTCGTGCGGGACGGGCAGGCCCGCGGCGCAGGCGGGCGCGCCCGGCAGGGCGACGAGGAGCGAACCGACGACAAGGGCGTGAGGCTTCATGGCCCGGATCGTACCACGCGGCCCCGTTCGCTACGCTGGGCGCATGCCCCGACCTGACCGGCCCGCCTGCCGCCGCCCGACGAATACACCGACGGCGCGTGCCCGCCCGACCTGTGCCTTGACGCCGCATGCCTCGGTGCCGACTTCTGCTCGCTCCCGGTGGCCTGCGTCGCTCGCGTGCCTCGCGGCGGTGCTGGGCGCGCTCGTTTCGCCCGCGGCGCGCGCGCAGCCGAACTCGCAATTGCCGGATCTCCGCACGGTCGCCGAGGCGTCGGACTATCGCGCGACCGCGCGCCACGCCGAGGTCGTTGCGCTCCTCGACGCCATCGGCGCGGCCCACCCCAACGCCCGGCGTGCTTCGATGGGCGCCAGCCACGAGGGACGCGACCTGCCGCTGCTCATCGTGTCCGACGAGCCGGTCGCGACCGCCGCAGACGCACGCCGCCAGGCCGACGAGCGCGGCAAGGTCGTCGTCTTCGCCATCGGCAACATCCACGCGGGCGAGGTCTGCGGCAAGGAAGCGCTGCCGATGCTCGCGCGCGAACTGCTCGCGGGCGAGGGCGCCTCGACGAACGACATCCTCCGTCATGTCATCTTCGTCATCGCGCCGATCTACAACGCCGACGGCAACGAGCGTGTGTCGCCCGACAACCGCCCGGGGCAGAACGGCCCGGAGCTGGGCATGGGCGTGCGCGAGAACGCGCAGGGCTTCGACCTCAACCGTGATTTCATCAAGCTCGAAGCCCCCGAGACCCGCGCGCTCGTGCGGTTCTTGAACGCGTGGGACCCGCACGTGTTCATCGACTGTCACACGACCAACGGCTCGCTGCACCGCTACACCATCACGTACGCCGGGCCCAAGTGCCTCGCGGGCGACGAGGAGGTCCGCGCGTTCTCGCGTGATGTCATGTTCCCGCGCATCGCCGGGCGGTACGGCGCGATCTGCGCCGAGCCGACGTTCTGGTACGGGTCGTTCGGCGAGAACGTCTTCGGCAACCCGACCGAGCCGCCCCCCGCCGCCGCGGCGCGGGCGGACGTGCAGACCTGGGGCACGTTCCCCGCCGAGGCGCGTTTCGGCACGACGTACGTGGGCCTTCGGGGGCGACTGAGCATCCTGAGCGAGGCGTACTCGTACGCGCCGTACAAGGATCGCGTGCTGCGGACGCGCGACTTCGTGCGGGCCGCCCTCGGCTGGGCCGCCGCCGATCGAGAGGCGATCCGCGCGATCACCCGCGAGGCCGACGAGCGCGCCCGTTCGCGCGAGCCGGCGACGATCGCGATCCGCTCGCGCCTCGTGCCCTGCCCGGGCGAGGTGACGGTGCTGGGCTTTGAGAAGACCTCGCCGGCCGATCGCGCCTCGCCGGGCGCGCCCCAGGACCACCGCGCGATCCTCATGGACTGCTTCGAGCCCACGGCCACCGTCACGCGCCCGCGCGCGTACGTCGTCCCGCGCGACGAGCGCCTCGCGCACGTCGTCGAGGTCTTGCGTCTGCACGGCGTGCGCGTGGACGACGCCGACGCCGACGCCGAGCGCGACGGCGAGACGTACGTCGTCGACTCGCTCGCGTCCGCAAGCCGCCTGTTCCAGGGGCACGCGCTCGTGCGCGTCGAAGCCACGCCCCGGCGCGAACGCGTCGCCATCCGCAAGGGCGATTTCATCGTGCCGATGGACCAGCCCCTCGCGAACTTGGCGGCGTACCTGCTCGAGCCCTCGTGCGAGGACGGCCTCACGACGTGGAACTTCTTCGACGCGTTCCTCAAGCCCGGGGAGACGTTCCCGGTCCGCCGCGTGATGGAGTAGGACTCTCTCGCTCCACTCGTGGCAGGGCTTCTTTTCCGGGTCCTCCCCCTTTGGGCGAGGACTCGCCGCAGTCCTGCGCTGTCGCCCGCTCCCTCTCCGCCGCGTCTCCCCCACCGCTCACGCCGCGCCGCGGGTCGGGGCGGGGGCCATGCCGATCTCGCCCGCCTTCTTCGTGCGCGCCATCACCCGGTCCAACTGGAACATCTGCACGCACGACCACACGTACGCCAGGCTCGCGATGACCAGCGGCACGCGGAAATCGCCCAGCGCCATGTACAGCCCGACGCCCAGCAACTGGAACAGCTTTCCCCGCACGCCCACCAGCGTCGCGTGGATCGCCACGTACTGCGGCACCTTCTCGGGCGTCGGCGCCAGCGCCACCGGCCCGAGCATCCACCCCACGCTCGCACCCGCGTGGGCCGCCCCGTACACCAGGCTCGCGATCGACAGCCCGTACGTGTCGTCGGCCCACAGATAGAGCATCGGGTACACCGCCAGCATGCCGAACGACAGCCCCGTGCTGCGCACCGGGCCCAGCCGGTCCATCAGCAGCCCCGCGGGCCACAGGCACGCGACCAGCGCCAGCAGATACACCGTCTGCGTAGAGAACGCGATCTCGTCGTACTTCAGGTTCAGCCGGTCGGTCACCAGCATCGGCAGCAGCGCGTACGCGATCATCCAGCCGACGCCGTAGGTCATGTACGCGGCCTCGTACCGCGCGAACACGCGGTCGGTCCGCAGCACTTCCTTCGCGTGCGAGATCGGCTCGACAAGCCGCTTCAGCAGCCCCGCGCCCCGCGCCGGGGCCATCACCCGCCCCGCCCCGTGCCCCGTCCGGTGCGACAGCCGGATGAACACCCAGATGCCGGCCAACTGCAGCCCCGCCGCCGCGGGCAGGTAGTACCGGAACGCGTTGTGGTCGATCTCCAGCCACTCGCCCACGCCCCAGCCCATGAGCGCCCCGAACACCATCGACGCGCCCCACATGGCGCTGTACACCCGCCCGCGCGTCGCCGCCGGGTACAGGCTCTTGAGAAGATCACCCCCCGCCGGGTGATACCCCGCCACCCCCATGCACGAGATCACGTACGGCACCAGCAGCGTCCAGTAGTCGACCGCGAGCGCGCACAACGCCAGCGGCACGCACGCCACCACCCACCACGTCTTGAGGTACGACGCGAACGACCGGCGCGAGAACAGGTCGTTCCAGAAAATCGAGAGCGCAAACAGCACGCTCGAACTCGCCGTCACGATCAGCGTCTGCCAGTCGTTCGCCTCGAACCGCTTGCGCGCCAGCACCGGAAAGACGAACCAGATCGCCATCTGCGTGGACTGCAGCAGCGTCACGCCAAGGCCGTGCGAGAGCAGAATCGCCCAGGTGGGACGGGACGGCCCACCGTTCGGCGAAGCCGCCGAAGTCGGGGTCTGATCGGCGGCGGTGGACGGTGCGGACACGGCGTGGACGGTACGCGCGGGGGCAGGGCAGCATGGATCGTCCGACGCGCGGTGTAGTGGAAGAGTCTCGCAACAAGCTGTACATCTTCAACTTAGAAATTTGCGCATCACGCACACCCTACCAAGACTTGACGGTGCTGTTCGGTATCCGGTATAGTCGGGGCGTCCGGGCTCGCGGCCAGCGCCGCCCCCGGGCGGCCGCGTCGGGCGTTTGCCCGCGGGTGCTGGGCGCTGGAGAGTCGGGGTCGAAAGGTCTCCGTTCCGGCGGGGGCTCCCCGAGCGCGAAAGGACGGGCGATCATGGCGCAGGTTGAGACCAAGGGCGACGTGCGGGGGCAGGACAAGGGCGGGCCGGCGAAGGGCGCCGAGCGGACGCAGGTGGAGTTGAAGCCCGCGGACGGCAAGCCGTCGGAGACCAAGTCGGCGGAGGCCAAGTCGGCGGAGGCCCGGGCGGGCGATCCGCGGCCGCGGGTGCTGAGCAAGGCGGAGCAGGACGCGGCGAAGGCGGCGGCCGAGGCTGACAAGGCCAAGCGCAAGGCCCTGGACGTGACGGTGTCGCAGATCGAGAAGACCTTCGGCAAGGGCTCGATCATGCGGATGAACGACGGCACGATGCAGGCCATCCAGGGCATCTCCACCGGCGCCCTGTCGCTCGACCTCGCGCTGGGGGGCAAGGGTGTGCCCCGCGGGCGCATCGTCGAGATCTTCGGCCCGGAATCCAGCGGCAAGACGACGCTCGCGCTCACGATCGCGGCGTGCTGCCAGCGCGAGGGCGGCGTCGCGGCGGTCATCGACGCCGAGCACGCCCTGGACCCCTCGTGGGCCCGGCGCATCGGCGTGGACATCGACCACCTGCTCGTCAGCCAGCCCGACAGCGGCGAGCAGGCCCTGGAGATCTGCGAGCTGCTGGTGCGCAGCAACGCGGTGGACGTGATCGTCGTCGACTCCGTCGCCGCCCTGGTGCCCCGGGCCGAGCTCGAGGGCGACATGGGCGACGCCTCGGTGGGGCTGCAGGCGCGGCTGATGAGCCAGGCGATGCGCAAGCTCACGGGCGTCATCGCGCGGAGCAACTGCCTGGTGATCTTCATCAACCAGATCCGCGAGAAGATCGGCGTGATGTTCGGCAGCCCGGAGACGACCACTGGCGGGCGGGCCCTGAAGTTCTACTCGAGCGTGCGGATCGACGTGCGCCGGACCGGCGCGATCAAGGAGGGCGACGTCACGGTGGGCAGCCGCACCCGGGCGCGCGTGGTGAAGAACAAGGTCGCCCCGCCGTTCCGCGATGCGGAGTTCGACATCATGTACACCGAGGGCATCTCCGCCGCGGGCGACCTGCTCGACCTGGCGGTCGCGACCGAGGTCGTGCAGAAGTCCGGGGCATGGTTCAGCTACGGCGAGGTGCGCGTGGGGCAGGGGCGCGAGGCGTCGAAGGCGTTCCTCAAGGACAACCCTGATCTCTTCAAGGAGATCCGCGAGAAGGTTCTTGCGATCAAGCTCGCCCAGCCCGCCACCCCCGGCACGCCCGCGCCCGACGACGACACGGACCCGGGCGAGGAATAAGGCCGCCACGGCGCGACGGCGTCGCAGGGCCGCAGGGCCGCATGGCCGCAGAGCCCAGAGCCCAGAGCCCAGAGCCCTGAGCCCCGTGGCCCTGTGGCCCCGTGGCCCCGTGGTCCTGTGGCCCTGTGGTCACTCGCCGCCGGATTCTGCCGAGCGCGGCGTGCCGGCGGGGCAACTATCCACCGCCGGAGGCTCCCGCGCGGGCGCGCCGGACGCCGTCCGACCGGCGTGCGCATGGGCCCCGCGGGCGGGCAATGATTGGGCCCGGCGTGGTCGCCGGTGTCTTCGGGGGGTCGGAGGCCCGCGGGACGTTCGGCGGGCGTCGTTCTGACCCTTGACGGGGCGCAGATGGACTTGGGTGGAGGAATCACGTGAGCACGCACACGATCGTCGGGTTCGCAACGGGACTGCTGCTTCTGAGCAGCGCGGCATGGTCGCAGCTCGTGACGCCGCCCCCGGCCAAGGCGCCGACGCTCGAGGGGCGCATCCCGGTGGTCGTGGCGCCGCCGGCCCCGCCGCCACCGCCGCCGACGGAGGTGCGCTCGAACCCGCAGCCGGTGCGGGCGCGTGCCACGCCGAAGCGTCCCCCGCTGCGTGACCTGCCCGACCTCAAGTTCACCTCGCTGGTGCAGCGTGACGCGAGCGGGCAGCTGGTGCTCATCACGCACGAGCCCCTGGAGAAGGCCGCCCTCCGCGTCAACCCGACACTGCCCGAGGGCTTCGTCGATTCGCTGGGCGACTACTTCGCGGAGCGGACGGCGGCGTTCGAGCGGATCGCGATCAACAACCTCGACATCATCGAGAAGGTCGAGCAGAACTTCATCGAGAACACGAACTACAACGAGAAGGAAGCGATCACGCTCGTGGTCAACACGCTCAAGCCCCTGACCCCGCCCAGCGCGCCCAAGAAGATCACCGACGATCTCGAGGAGAAGGGCAAGCTCGAGCCCACGCAGGCCGCGTTCAACATCAAGGTCGTGCGCGAGTACCAGCAGGCCCGCTACCCCGAGCGCAAGGAGGGCGCCACCGACGCGGACAAGCGCGCCAACGCCTGGGTGATCGCGAAGCAGGCGTCGCGGTACGGCGTGGAGGAGAGCGAGATCGCCTACCGCGGGCTCATCGCCGAGGCCGCGGGCAAGCTCCCGATGCTCATGGACAAGATCGAGATGTCCGAGGAGCACCGCGACGCGGCACGTCGCGCCGCCCGGGGGTACAAGGACTCGCTCTCGCAGGACCAGAAGATCAAGATCTGGCACGACGCGACGAGCGCCCTGTCGATCGACCAGCGTCGCCAGATCCTCCGCGCGATGGTCGACGCGCGCGAATCGAAGTAGATCGCCCGGCCCGCCGGCCGTCGTCGTGCTACGCGGGCACGAACATCCCCAGCAGCGCCCGCCACTCCGCGTAGCGGTACGCCACGCCGAAGCGGTCGTGCGCGCGGCGCACCGCCTCGTGCACGCGCTCCGCGAGTTCGTGCTGCCAGTCCTGTGCGCTGCGGTCGCAGAAGTACACGCGGCACGCGCCGGGCTTGGCGAGGTGCACCCCGCACAGGTTCGCCGTGAGGAACGGGCAATCGCCCCGCGCCAGCGCCCCGTCGAGCGCGTCGCGCGTCAGCAACACGCCCGGGGGCAGACGCACGATGGTGCGGGCCGCCTCGAGCCCGGTCGTGTAGAGCCGGTGCCCGGCCTGTTCGAACGCGCAGCACCGACCGCTGCCCCAGCAGGCGGGGTTGCGCGCCCCGACCTGGTCCTCGATCATCGCCTCGATGGCGTCGAGCGCCTCGCCCACGCGCGGGTCGCGGGCCGCGGCCAGCCAGAGGCGCGCGAGCGCGTCGTCCGAGATCGCGTCCTGCGCGCGTGGGCCGTGCACATCGTCGCCGGGCATCAGATGTCCACCCGCTCGCGCAGCACGCGGATCTGCACGGGGGTGCTGCGCGTTCCCGTGTCCATGCCCGGGCACGTGCGTTTGGCCCGTTCCCACGCGTGTCGGGACAAGAGGTTGCTCTTCCAATAGGGCCAGGTGCGGCACTGCGCGGGGCGGTCTTCGTACACGGCGCACACCGCCTTGCCCGGCACGCGCGTGCGATCGAGGAACACGCAGTCGAGCCCGAACGACGTCTGCACCTCGGTGAGCGATCGCCCGCGCCGCGTCGAGCGGGTGTGGGCCTCGAGAAATGCGTTGATCTCGATCCCAAGCCGCCGGGCCATGGCGGCGCACTCGTCGTCGGTCACCAGCACGTAGCCCTCGGGCCCCGTGCAGCAGTTGCCGCACATCGTGCACGCGAAGCGCAGCCCCGCCTCGCCGGTCTCGTCCGGCAGGTCGAACCACTCGCGCGGGGGCGGCGCCGTCGGGGCGGGCGACGCCTCGGAGAACTCCCGTTCGGGTGTTGGCGGTTCCGGGGGTGTCTGGTCGGGCGCGTCGCTCATGCGCGGCACGCCCCCTCGATCACCTCGCGGATCGTCCAGGCCTTGCCGAGCAGCGTGTCGGCCTCGAGCATGAGCGCGTCCCGTTCGGCGCGGTCCTCGAGCAGCGCGACATTCACGCGCACGTTCCACCAGGCGCTGCGCGCCCCGGCCTCGCCCAGCACCCCGGCGATCGCCAGGTCGCTGCGCAGGTGCGGGTTGGTGATGGCGGTGAGGTCGTCCAGCCGACGCAGCATCTCAACGCACGCGCCCAGGACGGTGCGGGGCACGTCGATACTGGTGCGGACGGCCGCCGCCAGCCCGGCGCGGCGCGGGTCGCCCTCGGGCAGTCGCTGCAGTTCGTTGACGAGGGCGTATGCCTCGGCGTCTTCCTCGCCCAGGCGCAGGAACATCTCGCGCAGGGTGTGCAGTTGGCGGTCGGCCTCGCGCAGGGCACCGTCGTGCGGGGCGAGGCTCTTCTTGCCGATGCTGTAGGCGAGGACCATGCGTCCCAGGGCCGCCCCTAGGGCCGCGGTCGTCGCGGCGACCGCCCCGCCCCCCGGGGCGGGCGTCTTGGCGCTGACGGCGTCGAAGAACTCCCGCAGGGACAGGTCGGTGAATCGTCGCGGCGTCATGGCCAAGTATCGGCGCGCCGCGACGATCGCGTACGCTGGGCTGCCGATGCCCCGCCTGGTCGTGACAACCCCCATGCCCGCCCGACGCGAGGCGCTCTTCGCGTGGCACGAGCGCCCCGGCGCCTTTGATCGCCTGTTGCCCCCATGGGTGCGGGGCGAGGTCCTGCACGCGTCCGGGGGCATCCGCGACGGGGGACGCCTGACGTTCCTCGTCCGGCGCGGGCCCACGCGACTCACGTGGGACGCCCTGCACTCGGGCTATCAGCACGGGCACGCCTTCGCCGACGAGCAGGTGCGTGGCCCGTTCGCCCGCTGGCGCCACGTGCACCGGATGCTCGACGCACGCGACCCCGCCGCCAGCCTGCTGCGCGACGAGGTCGACTTCGCGGTGCCGGGCGGGCGCGTGGGCTGGGCGCTGGCGCGGCACGTGCTCCGCCCCGACCTCGAACGCATGTTCGTGTTCCGACACCTGCGCACCCGCACCGATCTCGCGCTGCTCGGCGCCTTCGAGCGCGACCTGCGTGCCGGGCGGGCCGCCCGCGTCGCGATCTCGGGCGTCGGCGGCGGCATCGGCGGCGCGCTCGCCTCGCTGCTGCGCACCGGCGGGCACGAGGTGGTCCGGCTTGTCCGTCGGCGCGCGGGCGAGGGCGAGGCGATGCTGGCCGTCGGGGGCGGGCAGGACCAGATCGACAAGGCGGCGCTCGAAGGGCTCGACGCGATCGTGCACCTGGGGGGCGAGCCGGTCGGCGGCGGGCGCTGGACGGACGAGAAGGCGCACGCGGTGCGTGCGTCGCGCGTCGAGAGCACGCGGGCGCTCGCGCACGCCGTCGCCGAACTCGCCCGCCCGCCGCGGGTGCTGATCATCGCCTCGGGCGTCGGGCTGTACGGCGACCGCGGCGAAGACGAACTGTCCGAGAGCGCGGGCATCGGGAGCGGGTTCTTCGCGGAGGTCGCGCGCGACTGGGAGGGCGCCGCCGCCCCCGCGCGCGAGGCCGGCGTGCGCGTCGTGCACCTGCGCCTGGGTGTCGTGCTCGCGGCGCGCGGCGGGGTGGTCGGCGCGGCGCGCGGGCTCTTTGCGCTCGGGCTGGGCGTGTGCCCCGGGCGCGGGCGTCAGTGGTGGGCGTGGGTCGGGCTCGACGACGTGCTGGGCGCGATCCTGCACACGATCGTGTCGTCGGACCTCTCGGGCGGGGTGAACGTCGTCGCGCCGGAGTGCGTGCGCGCCCTGGAGTTCTGCCGCACCTTCGCGGGCGTCTTCGATCGCCCCCTCGCCGGGCGATTTCCCGCGTGGGCGCTGCGTCCGCTCGCGGGCGAGCGTTCGGAGGCGGCGTTGTGGAGCACGCGCGCCGTGCCCGAGAAACTCCGCGCGAGCGGGTACAGATTCATCGAGCCCGAACTCGAGGGTGCGCTCCGCCGCGAACTGGGCCTCACCCGCGCGGCGGACAGCGCCACCGAGATCGAGTGGTCGTAACCCGTCTCTCGGAAACCCGCTCCCGGGGGCTTTCAGGCCCCGTTCCTCGACGCACCCCCGCAACCGGGCGGTCCCGCGTCCCCTATGACTTCGCATGACCACCGTGGCTCCGCGTCGCGCACGGGCTCTGCGGCTTGTTCGGCGTCTGCTGGTGCTCGCGCTCATCGGGTACGCGGCTCTGGCCGGGATGCTGTACGTGAAGCAGGACGCCATGCTGTTTCCGCGGCAGTACACGCACCTGCACCCGGACAGCACGCCGCCGACCGGGGCCCGCGGCGTGGTGGTGACGCTGGCCGACGGAACGTCCGTGGAGGGCTGGTACCGGCCCGGCGCCGGCCGCTCGCCAGAAAGCCCCGGCCCGGGCGTCATCTTCTGCCACGGCAACGCCGAGCTCATCGACGACCGCCTCGACGTGATGCGCGAGTACTCGTCCCGCGGCGTCGGGGTGCTGCTCATGGAGTATCCCGGCTACGGCCGGTCCACAGGCGCGCCCTCCGAGACGTCGATCCGCGAGGCGGGCGCCCGGTTCTTCGACCTGCTCGCCGGCTTCCCGGAGGTCGACCCGTCGCGCATCGTGGCGCACGGCGTGTCGCTCGGGGGCGGGGCCGCGGGTCAGATCGCGCGCGAGCGCCCCGTCGCGGGCCTCGTGCTCACCTCCACGTTCACCAGCGTCGCGTCGTTCGCCGGCCGGTACTACGTGCCCGAACTGCTGGTGCGCCACCCCTTCCGCACCGACGACGTGCTCCGCACCTTCGACGGGCCTGTGCTGATCTTCCACGGCGTGGACGACGAGATCGTCCCCGTCGCGCACGGGCGGGCGCTCGCGGCGATCGCACGCCGCGCCACGTATGTTGAGACCCCCGGACGCCACAACAACTACCCGCCTGATCCGCGGGCGCACTGGGCGCAGATCGACGCGTTCTTCCGAGCAAACGCCTGGCTGCCGGCCGAGTAATGCGGGCCGGGCGGGCCGGGCTGCGCTCGTCCGGCTTCTTGCGTGCGACGCCGCGCCGCCGGCACGCGGGGCGCTGACGCGCCCGTCGCTTGCGCTTCGGGCTCGTACGCGGGCTTGGACGATGCTCGTACTTCGGCCCGTCGGATCAATCCGGCGCGGCGGCGGCGGCCTTGGCGGCCTTGCCACGCGACAGCAGGTTCAGCACCTCGACCCCCAGCGAGAACGCCATCGCGAAGTAGATGTACCCCTTCGAGATGTGCTGCCCGAGCCCGTCGGCCACCAGCACGATCCCGATCATGAGCAGGAACGCGAGCGCGAGCATCTTCATCGTCGGGTGCTTCTCGATGAAGCGGCTGATGCGCCCGGCGAAGACCAGCATCACGCCCACCGAGATCATCACCGCCGCGACCATGACCGGCAGCGCCCGCGCCATGCCCACCGCGGTGATCACCGAGTCGAGCGAGAACACGATGTCGATCAGGAGGATCTGGAAGATGATCTTGCCGAACGCCGCCCGCGCCGCCGACGCCGCGTGTGATTCCTCGTGCCCCTCGATCTTGTGGTGGATCTCGAGCGTCGCCTTCCCGAGCAGGAACAGCCCGCCGAGGATCAGGATGAGGTCGCGTCCCGAGATGTTCATCGCCTGCGTGGTGGTCGTTCCGTCGGCGTTGTGCAGCGTCTCCTGCATGAATGGCACGGGGATCAGCGGGGTCTTCGCAAGCCCGATGATCACCGTGATGGTCGCCAGCAGGGCGATCCGCGTGATGAGCGCCAGCGACAACCCGAGCGTCCGCGCCCGCGCCCGCTGGTGCTCGGGCAGGCGCCCCACCAGGATCGCGATGAACACGATGTTGTCGATCCCCAGGACGATCTCGAGCGCCGTCAGCGTCACCAGCGCGATCGCGTTGTCCCAGGTGAACAGCCCTTCCAACGTCCACCCGGCGGCCCCGGCCTCGGCGAGCATGTGCATCATGGCGGACGAGCGTATCGCGCCGGACGATTCAGCGCCTCCGACGCGCCAGCACCAGCCCGCCCAGCCCGGCCAGCACAACCGACCCCGGCGCGGGGACAAGCGCAAACCGCACGTCGTCGGCGTAGTGCCCGTCGAACTCCACGCCGCTCGTGTCGTTCAGGATGTCCTCCGCCGCCACGAGCTGGATGGTGATGTACTGCGTCGACGCGGGGAGCGCCAGGCTCGCGACGGCGGACTCCCACGTGGCGGTGTTGGCGTCGGAGAAGAGGATCGTGGTCTGCAGGCCGGTGGAGGTGAGCGACTGCGCGTTGGCGTAGGACGTGTGCGAGCGGACGTTGACGCCGAAGTAGGTGTCGACGAAGGACGGTGCCGGCCCGCCGACGCGGTTGAAGAGGGCCCCCACCGTGACCGAGCCGAACCCGGTGGTGATGATCGCCTGGTCGGCCGGGGCGGTCATGTCCACGATCTGGATGACGTCGCAGGCGACCCCCGGGCCGGCCCCCCCGCTCGAGGTCGCGAGGAACTTGAGCATGCGGTTCCCCGCCGCGGGCGTGATGGCGTTCTCGGCCGTCACGAAGTTGTGCAGGTCCCAGCGCCAGTCGGTGTTCAGGGGCCCGCCCATCACGGGGGCGCCGACCTCGAAGGAGGGGTTGGTGACCGTGGCCCCCAGGGCCGCCCCGCCCAGCACGCCCGACGCCACCGCTCCGACCACCGCACCGAACATCATGGACTGACGCATCGCGAACTCCTCTCGTGGGGAGGTGGTGCGCCGCGGGCCCCGAACGACAGGTGCGGGACGCGAGGCCAACCCCTCCGCCACTGCCAGCGATGACGGGGCCGATCCGCTCACGCGATTCGCCCCGGCGCCCGCGTCGCTACCATCCGCCGCATGTCCACCGACCTCTATCAGCCCGGGCAGCGCGTGCGTGTGACGCAGCAGATCCCCCACCTCGGCAACGCCGACCCCACCACCGCCGGCAGCGTCGAGGGCACGGTGATCCGCTACGACCAGACCAAGACGGGCTCGTGGTACGCGCACAGCCGCGACGGCAAGCTGTGGCTCGACCGCCTGGTGCTGCGCAAGGACGACGGGGAGATGGTGTTCGTCAATCTCGACCGGTATTCCAGCGTCGAGGTGCTCGAGGCTGCGCGCGCACCCGAGGCCCCGCCCGCGCGCGAATCCGCCGGAATCTAGTTTTTTTTGACGCCCGGTTTGGAGGCTGAACCCGCGTGGCCCCGCCGCGCCGGGCGGCCGCTGCGCGCGCACCGCGGGACGCGCGGGGGAAGGGTGACGGGCGGCCGCACGAGGCGTGCCCGGCTGGAGGCACCCGATGAACCCCGCGCTGCGATACACCGATCCGTCGACCTCCCCGCACGCCGCGCTCGGGCCGGGCGAGGCCCCCGACCCCGCGCTCGCCGACGCCGCGCTGCTCGCGGCCATCGAGGCCCACCGTCGCACCGAGCTGCCGCGCCTGCGCCGGCTCTGGAACTACTACCGCAACCCCATGACGCCCACGCGCGACGCCCGCGGCTACCGGCTCGGGCAGGAGAGCGGGCTGCCGGCGCGCATCCTGGCCGGGGCCGCGTGGGGCGGCGTGTCGCGCGGCGTCGTCGTCGAGAACGACATCGGCTGGCGCGTGCAGACCATGGTCGACTTCCTGCTCGGCAAGCCCGTGCGGATCGTGAGCACCGCGCCCCAAGAAGACCGGCGCGCGCTGCTCGACCAGGTGCTCGACCTCGTGTGGGAGCGCTCCGGGGGCATCGCCCTGCTGCAGGACATGGCGCTGCTGGGCCAGGTGTACGGGCACGTGGACCTCGTGCTGCGCGTCGACCACGACGCCGTGCGCCTGGCGCGGGGCGAGCCGCGGGCGCGGGCGCTCCGCGCCGCCGAGGGGCTGCGCATCGAGGTCGTGGATCCGTGCCGCGGCGTGCCGGTCTTCGCGAACGCGCCGATCTCCAGCGCGTCGCTCGCGCCCGACGCGTACGCGATCCTGGCCCCGGCGCCGGCCGAGGCGCGGGCGGGGCTCGCGGCCGACGGGCGGTACGCCCCCGCCGCGGGGCCGGACGTCGCCGAGGTGCTGACCGCCGACGCGCGGCGGGTGTACGAGGGCGGGCGGCTCGTGTGGGAGCGCGAATGGTCGTGGTCGGGCGAGCGCCCGCCGGTCGTGCACATCCAGAACATCAGCGACCCGACGAGCTACTCGGGGCTGGGCGAGGTCGAGCCGCTCATCCCGCTGCAGGACGAGCTCAACACGCGCCTGTGCGACCGCGCCCACCGCGTGACGATGCAGTCGTTCCGCATGTACCTCGCCAAAGGCGTGGACGGGTTCGACAAGGCCCCGATCGCGCCCGGGCAGGTGTGGATGACCGACAACCCCGAGGCGTCGATCACGGCGTTCGGGGGCGACGCGCCCACGCCGGGCGAAGAGGCGCACATCCGCGAACTGCGCGAGGCGCTCGACAAGGCCTCGGGCGTCCCGCCCCTGGCCGGGGGCGTGGTGCAGGGGCGCATCGGGAACCTCTCGAGCGCGAACGCGCTGCGCGTGACGCTCATGGGCGTGCTCGCCAAGACGGCCCGCAAGCGCGTGACGTACGGCGCCGGGATGGCGCGCATGTGCGCGCTCGTGCTCGAGGCGCTCGACGCCGGCGGCGCGCTCGCGACCGGCGCGGACGAGCGGGGCGTGCGCCTCTCGTGGCCCGACCCGCTCCCCGAGGACACGCAGGAACTGGTGCAGATCGCCAAGGGCAAGCGCGAGCTGGGCGTGCCGGCCGAGCGCGTGCTCGAAGAACTCGGCTACGCCCCCACCGACGAGGGCGTGGCCTGAACGGAGGAGATCCCATGAGCAGCGACACGACGAACACCGCACGGGCGGGCGGGCGCGCGACGCACGACGCGCCGGACGCGAGTGCCACCCGGCCCGCGGGCGAGGCCGCGGACGAGGCCGCGGGCGAGGCCGCGGGCGAAGACCAGGGCCTGACGCGCGACGCGGCGATCGCGCGGGTGGAGGCGCAGGTGGGCGGGCTGCGGGCGCAGCTCGCGGCGGCCCGCGAGGCGCTGGACCACGCCGAGCGCCGCCACGCCATCGAGCTGGAACTGCTCCGCGCGGACGCGCTCGACATGGAGACGGCGCGCCTGATGACCGAGGCGACGGTGGCGCAGATGACCGAGCCGGACGTGGCGGCGGCGGTGGCGGAGCTGCGGGCGCGCAAGCCGTTCCTGTTCCGGGGCAAGCGCGGCGGCGCGCCGGGGGGCACGCCCGGGGCGGTGCTGCGCGCGATGCGCGGGGCGGAGGGCGCCGCGCCGGCGGAGGAGGCGCAGGCCGCGGGACGGGGCGATCGGGCGGCGCTCCTGCGGTACCTGCGGTCGCGTCGGGCCTAGCGGGCGGGCGGGGCGGGCGGGGCGGGCGGGGGTGATCGGCGTGGTGGTGGGTGGATGTGGCGGGCGGAGGATGGCGCGGCACGCGCCGGAAAGGAAGGGTGACGCATGAGTTTCTCGGGGAAGGCGACGTACGGGGCGGGCGCGGACCTGCCGGAGATCATGGAAGACGTGTCGGACATCATCGGGATCGTGAGCCCGTACGAGACGGCGCTGCTCGACCACCTGGGCGACGCGAAGCGCCCCGCGACGAGCACGGTGCACGAGTGGGTGGAGGACACGCTGCTGCCCAACACCGACACGATCAACCAGACGACGTTCACGCCCAACGCGCAGGACGCCACGAGCGTGACGGTGGCGAACGGCGCGCGGTTCCAGGTCGGGGACCTGGTGCGCCCGGGCAACGCGCCCGAGGTGATGCAGGTGACGGCGGTGTCGACGAACGTGCTGACGGTGGTGCGTCGGTACGGCTCGACGCCGGCGAGCAGCCTGAGCAACGGGCTGCGCCTGACGATCCTGGGCAACGCGGCCCTGGAGGGGGCGGACGCGACGACCGCGCGGTTCACGAGCCGCGTGCGCAAGCAGAACTACACGCAGATCTTCGCGGCGACGGTGGACGTGACGGGGACGATGCAGGCGGTGCGCGCCCACGGCGTGCCGGACGAGATCGACTACCAGAAGCAGGAGCGTCTGCGCGAGCTGCTGCGGGACCTGGAGAACTGCGTGATCAACGGGACGGCGCCGGCGTCGACGCCCCAGGGCGGGTCGAGCGTGCGCCGGTCGATGAACGGGATCATCAAGCTCATCTCGACGAACCAGTTCGTGCCCGGGCAGGGTGGCTTCCCGGCGGGCGGGGGCGCGGGGACGGACCTGTCGGAGAACGTGCTGAACGCGGCGATGCGTCTGGCGTGGGAGCAGAGCCAGGGGCGGGTGGACACGATCGTGGCGGGCGGGTTCCAGAAGCGCCGGATCAACCAGTTCATCGCGACGACCGCGCGCCACTACGACGCGGGGGAGACGCGGGTGCGCGACATGGTGAGCGTGTACGAGAGCGACTTCGGGGTGTGCCGCGTGATCCTGTCGCGGTGGATGCCGGCGGACACCATCCTGCTGCTCGACAGTTCGCGGGTGGAGGTCGTGCCGCTGGCGGGGCGCAGCTTCCACTTCCGCCCGCTGGGCGCGACGGGCGACAGCGTGAGCGGGCAGGTGGTGGGCGAGTACACGCTGGAGTTCCGCAACGAGGCGGCGCACGCGCTGGTGCGCGGGCTCTCGACGACGTGATCGGGAGCGGGAGGACTCGCGGCGGCCCGGGGGCTGGGCGCCGCACCGGCCCGCGCGCGACGGCGCGCGGGCGCGGCTTGGCGGAGTGGTTCGGCGACGGGTTGAACGAGTGCGCGCCGGGGGCGGCGGGGAGGAACGGGCATGTACGCGAAGGACCGGGACCTGCTGATCATGGAGCCGCTGCTGTTCCGCGATCTGGGCTGGGCGGGGCAGACGCTGGTGAGCGGGGTGGCGTCGATCAGCGGGACGTCGCTGGAGCTGCTGGGCGACCGCGGGCTGGACACGCAGGGCGTGGGGGCGGGGTACGTCGTGACGGTGGACGGGGTGTCGAGCGAGATCGTGTCGCTGCTGGGCGCGACCGAGGCGGTGGTGAGCGTGCCGCGGGCGAGCACGGCCGACCCGGCGGCGGCGCCGACGCCGGCGTCGGACCGTCCGGGGTACGTGTGCACGTTCCGCCCGCAGATCGCGTGGGCGCACCGCTCGGTGCTGCGTCTGGCGGGGGTGCACGCGGCCGGCGAGGCGCCGGCGGGCGAGGCGGACGAGGCGGACGAGACGGCGATCCTGAACGGCGCGGAGCTCTGCCGCCTGGAGGTGCTGATCGCGCTGGCGGTGATCTACGCGGCGGCGGGGGCGGGGAGCGCGGAGGCGTCGGCGCACAACCAGCGGGCCGCGGCGTACCTGCGCCGGGCGCAGGCGGAGCGCTCGCGCCTGCGGGTGCACCTGGACCTGAACGGCGACGGGGTGGCGGAGGTGGTGCGTGCGCTGGGCGGGGGGCAGTTGGCGCGGGGGTAAAGGCGGGTGCGCGGGGGCCGCCCGCGGGGCCGGGAGGTGACGACATGCTGGTGATCAGTCCGCAGTATGTGACGTTCGCGGGCGTGCGCTGGGCGGGGGTGCGGTCGGTGGCGGTTGATCGCCACGCGGCGCGTGCGGTGGTGGAGGGCGGCGACGGCGGGCGGTACGCGACGTTCGCGGACACGCCGGAGGTGCGGGTGACGATCACGGTGGTGCTCGAGCTGGAGGCGAGCGATCTGGCCGGGCCGCGGCCGGGCGAGCAGGGGACGCTGGAGTTCTCGGCGGCGGCGGGCGCGAGCGACGTGGGGCGGCGTGTGGTGCGGGCGACGTGCGTGGTGCTGCGCGCGGTGCACGAGGTGCGGGGCGCGGGGGCGACGCGGACGGTGACGCTGGCGGCGGTGTCGACGACGGGGTCGGCGGACCCGGTGGTCGTTGAGGTGGGGGGCGACGAGAAATGAGCACGTTCAAGGGGCTGAACCTGTTCGGGAGCGGGCCGCACCGGTTCGAGGAGGGCCCGCGGGGCCAGTTGATCACGGTGGACTACTTCGAGGGGGGCATCGGGGGCGGGAGCACCGCGCAGGGGCCGATCGACTGGGTGGTGGTGGTGCGCGGGCGGCTGGTGTCGGGGAGCGAGAGCGGCCTGCGCGGGCTGCGCGACGCGGTGCTGGCGCAGGTGCAGGACACGCCCACGCCCGGGACGCTGGTGGACGACCACGGGCGGACGTGGACGGGGATGTCGTTCGTGAAGTTCGCGGAGGACGGGGCGGTGGACCGCGGGCGGGTGTTCAGCACGGCGTACGAGGCGGTGTTCCAGAAGCTGTGACGCGGGATGGGGCTGCGAGACGGCACGGGCCTGAATGGCCCCGGCCCGACCGAAAGGAAGAAGCCATGCTGGAAGCGGAAGCGGTGGCGTTGCTGACGCAGTTCGGGACGGCGGGGCTGATCGCGTGGCTGTGGCTGAGCGAGCGGCGGTCGGGATCGTCGCGCGAGCGGCAACTGGCGGAGATGCACGAGCGGCTCATGCAGGACCGGCGCGGGCTCGACGTGGCGGTCGAGGCGCTGCGCGAGAACACGCGCGTCCTGGCGGGTGTCGAGGCGGGGCAGCGGGCGCTGCTGGCGGCGCTGGAGCGGGTGGGGAAGTGAGACAAATGGTTAAAGGGCAAATTATCAAATGGCCAAATGGCAAAGGGACAAATGGACAAATAGAGGACCGGATGGTGCGTTGGGCTAGTGCGCTCTGCTCATGTGATCATTTGACATGTGTTCTTGGTTCATTTGACCATTTGACCATTTGTTAATTTGATCATTTCCCTCAGGGGCACGGTGCGCCGGCGATGACCTGTTCGAGGGCGGCGATGTCGGACTGGTCGACGTTGCCGTCCTGGTTGAAGTCTGGGTCGAGCGTGGAGCAGGACGGATCGCCGGCGACGACCTGAGCGAGGCAGGCGATGTCGTCCTGATCGACGTTGCCGTCCTGGTTGAAGTCGGGGGCGCAGGCGAGGCGTCGCCAGGAGGCGGGGCCGAGGATGGTGCGCGTGCCGCCGAAGGGCCCGACGGCGAGGGTGAGGCCGGCGCCGCCGCCGGCCTCGAAGAAGTCGATGCGGACGCGGTGGAGGCCCGGCTGGAGGCCGACGGAGTTGGTGGCCTCGACCATGCCGTGGGTACCGTCGTTGTTGATGAAGAGGGTGTCGCCGAGGAAGAGGCGCGAGCCGTCGTCGGAGGTGAGGCCGAGGGTGTAGTAGCCGGGCGAGGTGATGGCGATGTAGCCGCGGAAGACGGCGCCGACGTTGTCGGCGCGGGCGGAGGTGGCGAAGTCCTGATCGGTGCTGGCGAAGTCGACCGCGGGGACGACATCGGCGGCGTAGGGGGTGAGGAGCGAGAAGTCGGGGAGGACGGTGGGGCCGAGGAGGGCGTAGTAGTCGACGTCGACGCCGGGAACGCCGGCGGCGAGGGGGAGATCGGCGGGGCGGTAGGTGGAGGGGTCGGTGACGAAGGCGGAGACGGCGGCGGTGGCGGTCTGGTTGTTGGCGTCGGCGACGGTGTAGGTGAAGGAGTCGGTGCCGTTGAAGTTGGCGGGGGCGGTGTAGAGGAGACGGTCGCGGCCGCCGGGCCCGGTGCCAACGGAGCGGATGATGCTGCCGCCGCGCTGGCTGGTGGGCTGGAAGGACTGGATGGTGAGGGGGAGGTTGGTGGAGTGCCAGTCGTTGGCGAGGACGTCGACGGCGCGCTGCTGGAGGGACTCGAGCTGGCCGGCGTCGTCGGGGACGGGGTGGCAGACGGGGTCGTCGGCGACGGCGAACGAGGTGATCCAGTTGTTCCAGCCGCTGGGCTGCTGGTACTGCCCGATGACCCAGAAGGTGGTGTCGTCAGTGGGGTCGACGGCGATGTCGAAGTAGTCGCCCCAGCGCCCGTTGGAGCCGGTGTCGCCGAACTTGACGATCTCCGGGACGCCCATGCGGTTGAGGGGGTCGGTGCTGCGGCGTGCGGCGACGGCGACGGCGGCGTTGAGGGTGGGCGAGGAGACGCCGACGACGACGCCGACGTCGCCGTTGCTGTTGGAGTAGATGGCGGGGAAGTAGGAGTGCAGGCCGGGCCCGGCGTCGACGGAGCCGGACTGGGCGAGGGTGGGCCCGCCGGAGACGGGCCAGTTGTTGGTGCGGAGGTGATACCAGCGGGCGAGGTTGCGGTTGTTGAGGCTGGTGTTATGGCAGGCGTAGAGGTTGCCGTCGCGCCAGTGGACGTTCATGATGCGGTTGTCGACGAGGCTGAGCGTGCCGCCGGGCGTGGGGCCGCTGACGGGGCCGGCGAAGGAGGGGACGGTGACGTTGGTGCTGACGATGACGGGGTTGGTGAGGGGGTTGGTGATGGCGCGGATGCGGAGGGAGGAGGAGGAGTTGATGGAGACGAAGAAGGGCGCGAGGTTGGCGCCGAAGTGCTGGGCGACCTGGACGGAGGCGGCGCCGGTCTGGCGGAGGGTGGAGAACTGTGCGGGCTGACCGGTGAGGAGGGGGGTCTTGTCGAAGATGCGGAAGCCGGTGCCGCCGAAGCCGGAGATGTTGAGGCCGAAGAGGTTGCTGGTGACGTAATAGGCGTTGGCGTCGTAGCCGAAGCCGGGGTAGTCCCACCAGTAGGTATCGGTGCCGACGGTGATGACGGCGTCGGTGCGGTACTTGAACCACACGCCGTTGGGGTCGCTGTCGTCGGAGATGGCGATGCAGATGTAGGCCTCGCCGGTGGAGGAGTAGACCTCCGGGGCGATGACGACGAAGCGCTGGGCGAGGTGGTCGTAGAGGCACTTGGGGTCGAAGGTGAAGCCGCGGGCGCCGACGGTCTCGAAGAAGCCGGGGTTGCCGGTGTCGTTGAGGGGGACGGAGAACTGGACCTGGCCGGACTTGGAGTACCAGGCGATCTGCATGTTGACGGTGGCGAGGACGTGGTTGGGCCCGACGGCGAGCGTGGGATCGGGTGGATTCCAGCCGGTGGCGCCGATGGAGGGCCAGGTCTGGACGACGCTGGTGCGGTGTTCGTCGAGCGAGCCGCCGACGGGCAGGGCGTTGGGCGCGTCGAGGTCGATGGCGGGGGCGGTGGGGTGGGGCGGGAGGACCTCGCGGATGCGTCGCGGGAGCGCGACGGGGTCGGGTTCCTGGATGGGGTTGGGGTGGAGGCGCGAGTCGAAGCGGACGGCGGGGGCGGAGCCGCGGACGACGGCGTCGGGCTGGGTGAGGTCGATGACGGGCTGGCGGGAAGGAACGGCGCCGTCGCGTGGGATGGGGATCGGCGCGAGGGGGCGCGGCGTGGGATCCGGGGCGGCGTCACGCGCGAGGCGGGCGTCGGTGCAGGCGCCGAGGATTGCGGCAAGAGCGAGGGCGAACGACGCGGGCGCGACGGCGGCGGAGTAACGCATGCGGAGGTCCTCGGAAAGGGGGAGGACCGAGCATATCGGCGTTTTGAAGGGCCGCAAGCGGGCGGAGGCGTGGTGGCGGCTGGTTATCGCTGCACGATGAACTCGTCGGCGAGGAGGAGCGGAGCGCCGGCGGCATCGGCGGTCTCGAGGACGGCGCGGACCTTGACCCAGGCGGGCGCGCCGTTGCGGAGGGGGGCGTTGGCGGGGTCGAGCCAGTCGAAGACCCAGGCTTCGACGACGAGCGGGACGCGGTAGGTGCGGGTGGCGGGGTCGAAGCGTGCGGAGTTGGCGGGCGGGTCGGAGAAGTTTGGCACGGCCCAGCGGCGGGACTGGGATTCCATGCCGGGGGTGGGGCCGGCGCCGGGGCGGAAGAGCTCGACGGTGAGGGAGCCGAGGCCTTTGACGGGGTCGGCGTAGGCGTCGGAGAGTTCGAGGTGGAGGATGAGGAGGCACTCGTCGGGGCCGACGCCCGGGCCGCCACGCTCGATGTGGGTGAGCGGGTGGATGCGGAGCGCGACGGGGTCGAAGGGCCCTGCGGTCTGCGGGCGGTCTGGGCCGAGGAGGCGCACGGGGAGCGGGCCGGAGCAGGCGCCGGCGGCCAGGAAGAGGCAGGAGGCGGCGAGGGAAGGCACCGGGTTGGGCACGGGGTGAGGGTAGCGGGCGCGGCGGGCGGGGTGTGCGGGTCGGTTCGGGGGTCGGAAGGCGGGAGGGTGGACCCTACACTTGGCGGGCCGTGTTGAAGGAGGAATCCATGCGAAGCGCCGGGTGGATCGCGGGTGTGTTGAGCGTGGTGGCGTGCTGTGGCGGGGTGGGGCTGGCGGAGATGGGCACGTCGCCGGGAGTGGTGGAGCAGCCGTCGACGGCGAAGCCGTCATCGCAGCCGGAGCAGCCGGCGGCAAAGCCTGGGGAAGCCAAGCCGGAGACGCCGCAGGCGCCGGCGAAGGAGCGATACGTGTACATGCGCATGACGACGACGCTGGGCGAGATCGTGCTGGAGCTGGACAGCGAGAAGGCGCCGCTGTCGGTGGCGAACTTCGAGAAGTACGCGAGCGAGGGGCACTACGCGGGGACGATCTTCCATCGCGTGATCCCCGGGTTCATGGTGCAGGGAGGCGGGTTCACGGCGGACATGAACCAGAAGAAGACGAACCCGCCGATCAAGAACGAGTGGAAGAACGGGCTGAAGAACGTGCGCGGGTCGATCGCGATGGCGCGGACGAACGTGGCGGATTCGGCGACGAGCCAGTTCTTCATCAACGTGAAGGACAACGGGTTCCTTGACGAGCCGCGGGACGGGGCGGGGTACGCGGTGTTCGGGCGGGTGGTGCGTGGGATGGACGTGGTCGACAAGATCGTGGGCGTGAAGACGACGACGCGTCGGGGGATGGGCGACGTGCCGGAGGCGCCGATCACGATCGAGCGGGTGGAGAAGATGAGCGCGGAGGACGGCGCGAAGGCGAAGGCGGGGACGTAAGTCGGTCTTCACGCGGCGGGCGTGGGCGTGAAAATCAAGTCGTAAGCGTTTTCATCGATGGGCGCGCGTGATGCGGGGGCGTCTGCGCGGACCCGCGTGGTATGCTGCGCGGGCATGGACGGGAAGTTGCGGGGGGCAGCGGATCCGTCGTGGACGCGTGGGGCGTGCGCGCCGGTGTGGGCAATCGTGGCGGAACCGGCGTGGGCCCGGGGGGCGGCCCCTGCGCGCGGGACGACGCTGGTGCAGGGGCGTGCGGCGGTGCCGGGGCGGGCCGCGGTGATGAACGCGGGCGAGTGGGTGGTGTGCGGGGTATCGCTGGCGGTGGCGGCGGCGGCGGTGGTGTCGTGCCTGCGGACGCGGCGCGTGCTGGGGCGGCGGATGGAGGCGGCGGCGGCGCAGTCGCAGCGGCTGCTGGGCGAGGTGGAGCGGCTGTCGGCGGTGGGCGGGCGGACGGAAGGGCGCCTGGCGCGGATGGAAGTGCTGCGGTCGATCGCGACGGGGCAGGCGGAGGGGATGTCGGCGTCGGCGCTGATGGCGCAGGCGGCGCGCGACCTGTCGGCGCTGGTGGGCGGCGCGCGGGTGTGCGTGTGGGAGATGGCGGAGGGTTCGACGGCGGTGCTGGGCGCGTGCTCGCTGAGCCCGGATGCGGGTCATGGGGCGGGCGGGCTGCTGGGGGTGGGCGAACGGCGCGCGATGGGGGCGGCGGTGGCGGACGCGCTGCGTGCGGGAGTCACACTGGACGCCTCGCGCGCGGGTGCGGGGGCGGCGGAGGCGGAGGCGGCGGGGTGGTGGCGGGCGCGCGGGAGCGCGTCGTGGGTGGAGGTCGGGATCAGCGATGGCGTGCGGCTGCGGGCGAGCGTGACGATGGACCGGGCGGACGGCGGGCCCGGCCCCGCGAAGGCGTGGGACGAGGCGGAGATCGCCACGCTGGAGAGCGTGACGCACGAGTTGTCGCGGGCGCTGCTGGCGGCGTGGGTGGACGAAGAGCGGCGTGTCGCGGTGGAGAAGCTGCGCCGGAGCGAGGAGTGCTACCGCGCGTTGTTCGAGCGCAGCCCGGACCCGATGGTGCTGTACGACGCGGGGAGCGGGCGGGTGCTGGGGCTGAACGGCGCGGCGGAGCGTCTGCTGGGCGGGTCGATTCCCGAGACGTGGGCGCTGCCGGGTTGCGGGGCGGAGGCGTCGGCGAGCGGGGCCGAGGCGTCGCGGGTGCGCCGGCTGATCCGCGGGGCGACCGGGGAGATGGTGGAGCTGGTGGAGACGTCGCACCCGGTGGAGTTTCTGCGTCCCGGGGCGCGGCTGGCGACGCTGCACGAGGTGTCGGCGCTGCGGCGCGCGGAGGAGGAGGCGGCGCGGGCGGAGTCGCGGTGGCGGGAGTTGACCGAGGCGTACGGGCGCGCGCTGCACCACGTGGCGGAGGACGCGCCGCTGGAGACGATTTTTTCGACGGTGTGCGGGGCGGTGGAACGGGCCGAGCCGGGCGTGATCTGCACGGTGGCGCTCATGAGCGAGGACGGGACGCGGCTGCGGCTGGCGCACCGGGGGAGCCTTCCCGAGGCGGCGGCGGCGATGACCGCGGACCTGCCGGTGCGCGACGACCTGGGCGTGTGCCCGGTGGCGGCGGCGACGGGGCGGCGGGTGGTGAGCGGGGACATGCTGGCCGATCCGCGGTGCGCGCCGTTCGCGGAGATGGTGTCGCGCCACGCGCTGCGGGCGTGCTGGTCGGAGCCGGTGGTGGGCGCGGACGGGCGGGCGGTGGGCACGCTGGCGATGTACCGGGGCACGCCCGGCGAGCCGGGGCAGCGCGAGGTGCGGCTGGTGGAGACGGCGGCGGAGATCGTCTCGCTGGCGGTGCGGCACCACGGGGCGATCGCCTCGCTGAAGGAGACGCGCCTGCGGTACGAGCGGGCGCTGCGCGGCACGGGGACGCTGATCTGGGAATACGACGTCAAGGCGGACGTCGTGCGGATGACGGGGCAGTTGGAGGCCGCGGGGCGGGACGCGGGCATCGACGAGTGGACGGGGAGCGCCGCGGCGTGGCGGACGCGCGTGCACGCGGACGACCTCGACGCGGTGAAGGTGCGGTTCGCGGCGTGCGTTGAGCGCGGGGACCGGTACGACGTGGAGTATCGGGTGCGGCTGCGGGGAACGGGGTACCGCTGGGTGCGTTCGACGGGGGTGCGTCGCGAGGAAGCCGACGGGCGCGTGGTGATCGCGGGGACGATGATCGACGTGACGGACCGGCGGCGGGCGATGGACCACCTGGCGCGGACGAACGCGGACCTGGAGCGGTTCGCGGCGATGGCGAGCCACGAACTGCAGGAGCCGCTGCGGACGATGCGGACGTACGCGGACCTGCTGGCGGGCGAGGCGGGGGTGCTGGGTGCGGAGGGCGTGAAGCGGGCGGGGTTCATCCGGGACGGGGCGAGCCGGATGCAGACGCTGGTGGCGGACCTGCTGGCGTTTGCGCGGGCGGGCGGCGGGCTGGATCGCGGGCTGGTGGAGACCGGGCCGCTGGTGGAGGAGGCGGTGCGCGCGGTGCGGGCGCACGGGGCGGAGGCTGGGGACGCGGTGGTGATCGTGGAGGCGCTGCCGCGGGTGTGCGGGGACGGGGCGTTGCTGCGGCTGGTGTTCGAGAACCTGGTGGGGAACGCGGTGAAGTTCGTGCCGCCGGGCGCGGGGGCGGTGCGGGTGAGCGCGTCGCGGGGGACGGAGGGGTGGGAGTTCCGGGTGGCGGACGAGGGGGACGGGATCGCGGCGGAGGATCGGGAGCGGGTGTTCGAGATGTTCACGAGGCTTCGTCGGCGGAACGGGGCGCGGGGGAGCGGGCTGGGGCTGGCGATCGCGCGGCGGATCGTGGAATCGCACGGGGGGCGGATCTGGGTGGAGCCGAACACGCCGCGGGGCGCGGTGTTCGCGTTCACGCTGCCGGACCATGAAGGGAGCACGACGTGAGCACGCTGCGCGTGCTGATCGTGGAGGACAACGAGGCGGACGCGCACCTGCTGGAGGAACTGCTGCGCTCGGGCCGCGCGGCGGACGTGCGGGTGGTGGAGACGCTGACGGACGCGTTGGAGGCGGTGCGTGGGGCGGACGCGCCGGACGTGGTGCTGGTGGACCTGTACCTGCCGGACTCGGAGGGGACGCAGACGGTGACGGCGCTGGCGGAGGCGGCGCCGGACGTGGCGGTGGTGGCGTTGAGCAGCGGGCCGCACGAATCGACGGGGCTGGAATCGCTGCGGTGCGGCGCGCAGGACTACCTGATGAAAGGGCGTCTGGACGCGGACCTGCTGTCGCGGGCGGTGCGGAACTCGCTGGACTGGACGCGGCACCGGACGATGCTGCGGCGGCGGGCGGAGCAGGAGGAGTTGGCGCGTCGGTCGGCGGGGCTGACGTGGTGGGAGCTGGAGCTGGCGACTGGCGCGGTGCGGCATTCGGGTGACTTCGGGGCGATCTTCGGGATGCCCGCGCTGGACGGGCTCGCGACGCACGCGGCGATGATGGAGCACGTGGCGCCCGAGGATCGGGAAGCGACGCGGGTGGCACTGGAACGCGCGACGCGTCGGGACGGAGACGTGTCGCACGACTTCCGGTTCGTGCGGGCGGACGGGTCGCGGGTGTGGGCGACGGCGGCGTCGCGCGGGGTGCGCCGGGCGGACGGGACGCTGACGCACCTGATCGGCGTGACGCGGAACACGGACGTGGCGAAGCGGCGCGAGCTGGCGCTGCGGGAGCTGGCGGAGGGGGCATCGACGGGCGAGTCGTTCTTCGAGTCGCTGACGCTGCACCTGGTGCGGGCGATGCGGACGCGCTGGGCGCTCATCGCGGAGCGGGTGGAGGGGGGGCGGCTACGAACGGTGGCGCTGTGCGAACGCGAGCGGGTGCTGGAGACGCTGGAGTACGACCTGCGGGGCACGCCGTGCGAGCGGGTGATCCACGCGGGGGACGTGTGCGTGTTCCCGTCGGGCGCGCGGGAGGCGTTCCCGGAGGACGCGGTGCTGGCGCAGCTGGGCGCCGACTCGTACGCGGGGGCGGCGATGATCTCGTCGCGCGGGGAGGTGCTGGGGCTGGTGGCGGTGCTGGACGATCGCCCGCTGCCGGCGGAGTGCTCGCAGTTGCTGGTGCTGGTGCAGGTGTTCGCGTCGCGGGCGGCGGCGGAGCTGGAGCGGGTGCGGGCGGAGGAGGCGTTGCGCCGGCGCGAGGAGATGGCGCGCCAGGCCGACCGGATGGAGGCGATCGGGCGGCTGGCGAGCGGGGTGGCGCACGATTTCAACAACCTGCTGACGGCGATCCGGGCGTACGCGAGCCTGGCGACGGCGACGCTGCCCGCGGAGCACCCGGCGCGCGAGAGCCTGTCGCAGGTGGAGAACGCGGCGCGGCAGGCGACGGGCGTGACGAACTCGCTGCTGTCGTTCGCGCGGGGGAGTCGGTCGGGGACGGCGCGGGCGTGCGTGGGCCCGATGGTGGCGTCGGCGGCGCGGCTGTTCCGCCGGATGGCGCCGGCGGACCTGCGCCTGGAAGTGGAGACGACGGAGGCCGACGCGGTGTGGATCGACGCCCAGGAATCGCACATCGAGCAGGTGGTGATCAACCTGCTCATGAACGCGGCGGACGCGTCGGCCCCGGGCGGGCGCGTGCGGCTGGAGGCGGGGCGGGCGCGGTCCGGCGAGGCGATGATCCGCGTGCAGGACTGGGGCTCGGGCATGAGCCCGCAGGTGCGGGCGCGGATCTTCGAGCCGTTCTTCACCACCAAGCCGGAGGGGAAGGGCACCGGGCTGGGGCTGCCGACGGCGCGGCGGGTGATCGAGGAGCATGGTGGGCGGCTGGAGTTGGAGACGGCGCCGGGCAAGGGCGCGAGTTTCACGGTGTACCTGCCGTCGCGGCCCGCGCCGGAGACGGCGTCGGCGCAGGAGCCGGAATCGCAGGTGGGGCTGGGGGCGGGGCGGCGCGCGATGGTCGTGGAAGAGAACGCGATGGTGCGCGGACTGCTGGCGTCTATGCTGGAAGCGCTGGGGTTCGAGGTAACGGTGTCGGGGTCGATGCCGACGGGAGCGGAGGGCGGGGCGGACCTTATCGTGTCCGGGCCCGGGCCGGAGGCGTGGCGTGGGGCGGGACGCGAGCCGGGGGCGCCGGGCGTGCGGTGGGTCTTTGTGACGGAGCAGGAACGGCGCGAGGGCGACCGGGAAGACGCGGTGTCGGGCGTCGCGCGGGTGCGCAAGCCGTTCAAGCTGTCGGATCTTCGGGCGGCGATCGAGGCGACGGGGGCGAGCGGACGATGAGCGACGTCATCCGGGTGATGGTGGTGGACGACCATGCGCTGGTCCGGCGCTCGCTGGGGCAGTTGCTGTCGCAGAGCACGGACCTGCAGACAGTGGCGGAGTGCGCGACGGGGGACGAGGCGATCACGCAGGCGCTGCGGCATCACCCGGACGTGGTGGTGATGGACGTGGACATGCCCGGGGTGGCGGCGTTCGACGCGGCGCGGACGATCCTGGCGCGCTCGCCGGGAACACGGATCGTGTTCTTGAGTGCGTTCTCGCACGACCGGTACATCGAGGCGGCGCTGGCGGCGGGGGCGATGGGGTATCTGACGAAGGGCGAATCCCCGGAATCGGTGGCGCGGGCGGTGCGCGCGGTGGCGCGGGGGAAGACGGCGTTCTCGGCGGAGGTGCAGTCGCGGCTGGTGATTGATTCGGAGGGGGTGCGCCTGGCGCCGCAGGTGCAGAGCCGCGTGACGGCGCTGACGGATCGCGAGGTAGAGGTGCTGCGGTACGTGGCGCAGGGGCTGTCGAAGAAGGAAATCGCGAAGGTGATGCATCTGTCGGTGAAGACGGTGGAGAATCACTCGTGGAGCATGATGAAGCGGCTGGGGATTCATGATCGGGTCGAGTTGACACGCTTCGCGATCCGGGAGGGGCTCGTCGAAGCGTGAGCGATCTCGAAACTGCGGGTATCACGCGGCGGAAACCCACATAGGTGGGCGGGATATCTGGGGTATTCCCCCCAATGGAGGCTGGCGGGCAGGACCCCGATAGTTGTCGCGTCGATATGACAATCGTGTCGGGAATACGACACGAGGGAGCCCGTCGTGACGCTACCAGAAATCGTGCGTGCAACACCCGAAGTGGGGGAGACAGATGGGAGTCGCGGCGCGGCGATGGCCGCGGCGAGGCCGGATCTGTCGCGGCAGGTGAGCGAGGCGCAGCGTCGGGTGCTGGAGTTGCTGCTGGAGGGGAAGACCGAGCCGCAGATCGCGGAGGTGCTTGGTCGGAGCCGGCACACGGTGCATGATCACACGAAAGCGATCTACTCGGCGCTGAAGGTGAAGAACCGGGTGCAGCTGGTGCTGCTGTTCGCCGGCTCGCCGCAGACGGCGCGGAGCAACGCGAACTGACACGGGCGGGTGTCGGGTCGCGGCGATACAGTGCCCTTGCGCAACGGGCCGCGGCGCGTGTGAGCGCCCGCCGTGCGGAGCAAGGGGACGGACCATGATCGCGAGCGGAACGGTCGGGCGCGGGTCTGGGCGGAAGTCTGGGCGCGCGGGGTGGTGTCGTCGGGTCGTGGCGGCGGTGGCGGCGGTGGCGACGGCGGGGGCCGCGTGGGCGCAGGGGCAGCCGGCGCCGCTGACGGAGGACAATGTCATCGTGGGGACGATGGACATTGAGTTCGCGACGCGGACGAACCTGGACACGACGGGGAAGTTGAAGGAAGGGTCGGCGGCGCTGGGCGCGAAGGACACGTACCGGCTGAAGATGAACGTGGCGAAGACGACGGAGTTCGTGGGGGAGATCACGCGTCGGCCGAACCTGTACAGCCGGCTGCTGGGGCGCAAGGAGCAGCAGGCGGAGCTGGGGTACTCGATCGACGTGTTCGCGCTGAACCCCAACGACCTCAAGCAGAAGCTGCCGGTGGGCAAGTGGGTGGGGCAGGTGCCGATCGACCAGCAGACGGGGGCGTACGACCTGTCGGGCGGTGCGAAAGCGGAGCGGCCTCTGCGGATGGCGATCGACGCGGTGGGGCGTGCGCCGGCGTTCAACGACACGTTCGGCGGTCGGATGATGGGCAAGGCCGAGAAGAAGGAGGGCCTGGGCTCGATCACGTACAAGCGGCTGATCGGGAAGCGTGAGCTGACGATGGTGGTGAAGCAGTCGGACCCGATGCGGTTCGACAACCTGATCCTGGCGAAGGGGCCCCGCGACAGCAACCCGCGGACGAGCGTGACGGGGCGGCTGGACTACGACTACGAGACGGGGAACTGGTTCACCGACGGGATCAAGATGCGGTACCAGATGAGCGGGAAGGACGTGGAGGACACGATCACCGGGACGATCAAGTGGGTGGAGGACGCGGACCGGGCGGCGAACGGGAAGGGGTACTACGAGTTCAACCTGCGGTTCAACGAGGAGGCGAACCGGACGCCGACGAGCGACGCGGCGCCGTTCGAGGAGATGTCGAGCGAGGACGCGTTCTTCGCGGTGGACAACTCGGTGCCGTGCCTCAAGGGCCGGATCGAGTACGCGGACACGCTGGACGCGGACGGGAACACGATCGCGAGCAAGGTGACGTACGGGCTGCACGCGAACAAGCTGACGTCGCAGCAGATCATGAACTTCTTCAAGCTGTGGATGATCGCGGTGGGCCCGACGAACGACGAGTGATCCGGTGAGCGTCGGGCGGGCCCGGAGGAGCCGGGGCGGGCCGGCGACAGGCGAATGTGAGCGACGGGCCCGGGGGTGCGAATCCCCGGGCCCGTTTCATTGGCGGTACACTGGGCGGCGGTGTGCGGGGCCTTGGGCGCCCCCTGGGAGGATGACATGACCCGGTTCTATCGCGTGTTGAGCAGGCGGTTCGGCCCGTTGTCGAAGCTGAGCGAGGCGGAGCTGCGCGAGCAGCGCCGGACGATGCTGAAAGCGTCGTTGGCGGCGGGGGCGGGGCTGCTGCTGAGCGCGGGCGGGTGGGGCGTGCGGCCCGCGGCGAAGGGCAAGCGGGTGGTGGTGGTCGGGGCGGGGTTCTCGGGGCTGGCGTGCGCGTACGAGCTCAAGAGCGTCGGGTACGACGTGACGGTGATCGAGGCGCAGAACCGCGTGGGCGGGCGGGTGCTGACGCTGAAGGACTTCGTGCCGGGCAAGGCGGTGGAGGCCGGGGCGGAACTGATCGGGAGCAACCACCCGCACTGGATGGCGTACGCGAAGGCGTTCGGGCTGGAGTTCGTGGACGTGTCGGAGGACGCGGACCTGGACGCGCCGATCGTGCTGGGCGGGAAGGAGATCCGGGGCGACGAGGGGGCGGCGTTGTGGGAGGCGTTCGAGGAGGCCGCCACGGGGATGAACGCGATCGCCGCGGAGATCGACCCCGAGCGGCCGTGGACGGCGCAGTACGCGAAGCACTACGACGGGCGGACGCTCAAGTCGTGGATCGATGAGCTCGAGGCGACGGCGGAGGTGAAGGGCGCGCTGGACGCGAACCTGGGCGGCGACAACGGCGTGCGGACGGACCGGATGTCGCTGCTGGCGATGCTGACCCAGGTGCGGGGCGGGGGCTTGCAGCGGTTCTGGGAAGAGACCGAGGTGTACCGCTGCAAGGGCGGGAACCAGCAGTTGGCGGAGAAGCTCGCGGGCGGGCTGGGCGGGCGGGTGGTGAAGGACCTGCCGGTGAAGGAGATCAAGGTCGGCACGCCCTGCACGGTGCGGTGCGCGGACGGGCGGACGATCGAGTGCGACGACGTGGTGCTGGCGACGCCCCCGACGGTGTGGGGAAAGATCAAGGTGACGCCGGACCTGCCGACGACGCTGATGCCGCAGTTGGGCGTGAACGTGAAGTACCTCACGCGGGTGAAGAGCCGGTTCTGGGTGAAGGACGGGCGGTCGCAGTACACGCTCTCCGACGGGGACATCAACTGGACGTGGGAGAGCACCGACGGGCAGGCGGCGGAGGGCCCGTGCGGGCTGACGGCGTTCTGCGCGGCGGACGGGGCGGCGCGGGTGCGCGGGCGCGACGCCAAGGCACGCGATGAGATGATGGGCACGCTGTTCGAGTCGTGGTTCCCGGGGTTCAAGGACCAGGTCGAGGACCGGCGGCTCATCGACTGGCCCGGCTTCACGTGGACGCAGGGCGCGTACTCGGCTTATGCGCCCGGGCAGATCACGGCGATGGGCCCGACGCTCCACAAGGGGCTGGGCAACCTGCACTTCGCGGGCGAGCACTGCTCGTTCGCGTTCATGGGGTACATGGAGGGGGCGCTGCACGCGGGCGCGAGCCTGGCGCGGCGGCTGGCGGAACGCGACGGCGTGACGCCCCCGGCCAAGGTCGCGCTGCCCGAGGCGGTGATGAAGGCGATGGAGATGGAAGAGTTGAAGCCGGGGATGTGAGGAGAGGGACTGGGGAGTGGGGATGGAAGCCCCCGCCGGCTTCGCGGACTCACCCTCTCCCCAGGGCAGGATTCAGGAAGACCCTCGCTGGCGCTTCGGGCTCGTATGGGCCGCGTGGTAGACGCGCTCGAGCGCGGCGGTCATGGTGTCGGCGCTGAAGGCGGCGCGGCATTCAGCCTGGCCACGGGCGGCGAGTTCGGTGCGCTCGTCGGGGTGATCGAAGCACCAGCGGATGGCGTCGCGCAGGCGCGCAAGGTTTGCGAGCGGCACGAGTCGCCCGGTCTGCATGTCGCGGCAGACCTCGCCCGCACCGTCGACGTCGTACACCACCGGGCAGACGCCCGCGAGCAGCGCCTGCGGCACGGTGCGGGGCAGCCCCTCGCGATAGCTCGGGTGCGCGAGCACGTCCATCGCGCGGACGAGCGCGGGGATGCGCTGCGGCGGAACCAGCCCGGTGAGTATGAGTTGCGGCGGCGCGGCGCGGGCGGTGGGATCGTCGAGTACCTTCGGCGAGGTCTGGGCGTGCGGATGGATGCGGGCGGACGCGTCGAGGGTGAGGACGCCGACGCCGCGGGCGCGGGCCTTGTCGATGAGGCGGGCGCGCCACCAGCCGTCGCCGACCCAGAGGAGTTTCCAGCGGGGGTTGTCGCGGAGGTCCTGGGCGAGGGCGTCGAGGAGGTCATCGTGCCCTTTGTGCTGGGCGAGTCGCGCGACGGTGCCGACGACGAAGTCGGAGGGCGCGAGAGCGAGGCTGAGGCGGGTCTGGGCGCGTGATTCGCCGGGGGCGGGCGTGAGGAAGGGCTCGACGTCCATGCCGCTGCGGACGGTGGTGTACTGGTTGGGGTGGCCGATGCCGCGGCGGAGGAACTCGCGGGTCATGGCGTCGGCGACGCTGACGATGGCGTCGCAGCGGGCGGCGGCGTGTCGCTCGGCGAGGGTGTAGACGTGGTTGAGCAGGCGCGTCTTGAGGCGGGCGAGGGGCGGGCCTTCGACGGGCATGAACGGCGGGCCGTGGATGGTGTGGATGATGGCCGATCGGGCGGGGGGCCGGGCGGCGGGCGGATGCGCGTTCCACGCGGCGACGCGGCCCAAGATGCCGGCCTTGCTGCTGTGCGTGTGGACGATGTCGGGCTTGAGCGTGGCGATGAGGGCGCGCAGTTCGCGGAGCGCGCGCCGATCGGCGAGGGGTTGCAGGTCGCGCACGAGGCTGGGCACGACGTGCGTGGTGATGGGGATCGCGGCGGCGCCGGGCTCGCGCGATGGGGACGCGTCGCCGATGGGGCGGACGCGTTCGGTGCCGGCGAGGCAGGCGGCGTTGAAGGCGAGGACGCGGTCGAGGAGCGAGCCTTCCGGGCCGTAGATCGGCCCGAAGGCGAGATGAACCTCGTGCCCGAGGCGGGCCTGGCCCTCGCAGGAGAGGACGGTGTTCTCCTGCGAGCCGCCGAGGATCAGGCGTGTGGAGATGTGCAGGATGCGCACGGCGCGAGGGTATCACGTCGTGGCAGCGCGTCGGTGCGCGGGGGAAGTGACGCGGCGAGGAACGACCAGGTCGCGCGGCGGAGGCGGAGCGCCCAGGTGGTGGCGGGGTCGCCGCACTCCGGGCAGGGGCCGGGCAGCCCGCGCCGGTCGTAGCCGCAGGCGCGGCAGTGCCCGGAGCGTCGTCGCGCGCGGCGGAGCAGGAGCCATCCGCCGCCGCCGAGGGCGATGAGGCCGGTAAGCGGGAGGATCGGGAGGACGAGCGTGGAGCAGGGGATCTGGTACGAGACGGGGATGATCGTGCCCGGCTGGGTCGGCGATCGGGACGCGGGGACAGTGGCGATCCAGATGCGGTCGCGGGGCGCGAAGCGGGGGGCGAGGACGACGCGGCGGGCGCTGAACCCGCCGATGGCGATGCCCGGGCTGCTGACGACGAAATCACCCGGGCGGAAGAGGCGCGCGGTGAGGGCGCCGTGGGCGAGTTGCACGTGGAGGCGGCGCGCCGGGCTGAGGTACTCGACTTTCCAGAGGCTGGCGAGCGCGACGCACAGCGTGAGCGCGGCGAGCAGGACTAGGATCACCGTGCGTCGCGTGGCCATCGGTACGCCCCTCTTATCCGCCGCCATGCCTCACGCGCGCCGGTGCGGCGTGCGAGGCCTGAGTGTTGTACTCACGGACGGTCGCCCGCGTTTCGGGCTCGTACTGAGGACGAGGCGCCCGCGCTCGCGCTTCGGGCTCGTACGCGTCGCGCTCGCGACGGGCTAGTAGCGGATCCACTCGAGGCACAGGCCGGTGGGCGGGAGTGTGGGGCCGGCGGCGCGGCGGTCGCGCGAGGCGATGATGGCGGGGACGGCGTCGGGGTCGATGCGGGCGCGGCCGACATCGACGAGCGTGCCGGCGAGGATGCGGACCATGTTCCAGAGGAAGCCGGTGCCGCTGACGTCGATGCGCAGGCGGCGGGATTCGGTGACGGGCGAGAGCTCGGTCACGGTGCACGAGAGGATGGTGCGGACGGTGGAGAGTCGTCCGTGCCCGGCGGCGGCAAAGGCGGCGAAGTCGTGCTCGCCGACGAGGTGCGCGGTGGCGCGTTCCATGCGGTCGAGATCGAGGGGTTCCCAGACGTGGTGGACGTAGCGCCGGTCCCAGAGGGGGCGGAGCCCCAGGCCGTGCGGGGGCGGGGGCCCGACGTGGAGGGTGTAGGAGTAGGCCTTGCTGGTGGCGTGCTGGATGGGATCGAAGTCGGGTGAGGTTGGCTCGCAGGCGACGACGAGGATGTCGTCGGGCAGGCGGCTGTTGATGGCGCGGAGGAGGCGGCCGGTGCCGCGGTCGAGGGGCCAGCCCGGGCCACGCGGGGTGCTGGGGCCGGGGGGCTCTTCGGGCTCGGGCGGGAGGAGGCTGGAATCGAAGTCTGCGGCGCGGTCGCGGCGCGGGGGCACGTCGGCGGGCGAGCAGGTGAAGGCGGCGACCTGGCCCTTGGCGTGCACGCCGGTATCGGTGCGGCTGGCGCCGGTGAGGATGACGTCTTCGCGGACGATGGCGCGGACGCTCTGCTCGACGACGTGCTGGACGGTGCGGAGCGCGGTGCGTGGGCGGTCTTCGCCGTCGCGGATGTCGAGCGTGGTGGCGCCGGCGAGCTTTCCGGGGCGGGGAACGGGCGTGGTGGTCTCGCGGTCTGGGGGGCGCTGGTCGGCGGGGCGCGCGTCGGGCGGGGGGAGGAAGAGTTCCTGTTTCTGCCAGCCGCAGAAGTCGGTGCCGTCGTAGGCGATGGTGAGGCGGTAGCGGGGCATGGTCCTGCCTAGAGGACGCGAGCGGCGACGAGGGTGCGGTCGTCGTTTCGGCTGGCGAGGCCGGCGAACTCGCCGAGGTCCTGGAGGACGGCGGAGACGATGTCGTCGGGTTTGGAGCCGGCGCGGGAAACGGCGGCGCGGAAACGTTCGTCGCCGAAGAGTTCGTTGCCCGGGCCGAAGGCCTCGGTGATGCCGTCGGTGTAGAGGACGAGCGAATCGCCGGGGTCGAGGCGGGTGGCGTGGGTGGAATAGGCGCAGTCGCTGATGATGCCCAGGGGCAGGCCGGCGTCGGGGTGGGGGAGCGTGGAGATGCGCCCGTCGGGGTGGCGGCGGACGGGGTCGGGGTGTCCGGCGCTGGCGAAGGTGAACTCGCGCGTGGCGGCGTCGAAGATGCCAAAGACCATGGTGACGAAGTTGCCGCCCCCCAGGGTGTAGCGTTCGCAGAGGCTGTTGTTGACGAACTGCAGGACGCGATCGGGTGGGCAGGGCAAGCCCGGGACGAGGTGCGCGACCGCGTGGACGATGGCCATGAGCACGGCCGCGGGCGTGCCGTGCCCGGAGACATCGGCGACAAGGATCGCGGTGCGGCCTTCGCCGAGCTTGAAGAAGTCGTAGTAGTCGCCCCCGGCGTGGGTGGAGGTCTGGTAGAGGGCGGCGAGTTCCAGGCCCGGGACGGCGGGGATCTCGCGCGGGAGGAGCGCCATCTGCATGTCCTGCACGCTGCGGAGCTCGCGGTCGAGGGCGTTGTAGGCCTCGCGGAGTTCGCGGCCCAGGACGAGGGCGCGCGTGCCGCGCCCGATGAGGTTGGACTGGAGGACGAGGTCGGGGAAGCGCTCGGGGTCCATGGGCTGGGGGTCGTGGCTGGTGAGGAGGACCATGTTGAGGGCCTCGCCGTTCTCGTACTGGGGGATGGCGACGGCGCTGGCGGCGTGCTCGATGTACTCGCGGGCGGGGTCGTCGGGGTTGTAGACGAGGGGCGCGAGGATGCGCGGCTCGTTGGCGTAGATGAGGTCGGCGAGGAGCCCGCCCTTGATCATCGGGAGTTTGGCGGTCTCGCGCCAGGGGTCGGGCTGGCGCCTCCAGTGGCTGTAGCGGGTGATGCGGACGTTGGGGAAGGTGAGCCCGCGCCGGGAGAAGCTCACGAGGCGTCCGTTGGTGACGGTGCCTCGCATGCGCTTGCCGTAGAGGCTGGTCATCTCCATCGGGTCGGTGGTGCGGCTGACCTCGCGCATGGTCTCGACGACGTGCTCGAGCCGCTGGCGCCACGAGAGATCGGCGTAGCGTGCGGGCACGGCGGCGGGGGCGTGCTCGCGGGATCCATCATCGGTGTGCTCGACCATCGCGCGACCTCCCGGGCGCCCGGGGGCGCGTGCGATCCTTGGGCTTGTGTCGAGCGAGGACGACCGCGACCACGAGAATTCCCAGCCCGGCGAGGAGGACGGCGAGCAGCGCGGTCATGGGCGGTTCTCCGGCGACGGGGACGGGTGGTCGGCCCGGGCGGATTTCACCACGATGCGCTCGCGGGAATCGGGGGGCGGCGGGGCGAAGCGCCGCTGGTGGGCGGGGAGAAACTTGTCCAGCACCCGCCACCACCACAGCGTGAAGGGCACGCCGATGACCACCACGAGCACCATCACGATGATCGTTTCCGTCACGCCGGAAGGGTAGGTGCGGCGGCGCGGGCCTCCCGCACACCGAGAGACTCCCCGCGGAGCGGGGAGCCACCCGGGGGCTTAGAGGTCGACCACGGCCATGTCGGGGGCGACGGACGCCTCGACGGGCGGGAGCAGGACGTCGCGCGTGAAGGGCGCGAGGGCGGGGAAGGCCTCGGCCATGCGTCCGCGGACGGCGGGGGCGCTGAACGCCTCGCCCACGGGGACGCTGATGGTGGCGCCGGCGGCGACCTGACCCCGGGTGGTTTCGAGGACGACGCGCGCGCGCGAGGCCGGCTGCACGCCGCCGGCGCGGAGGACGGCGGCGAGGTCCAGGGCGATCTGGCCTTCGGCGCGTGCGCCGTCGAGGACGGGGATGGCCTGCTCGAAGGCCTGGAGGACGTTGGCGGCGTTCTGGAACGTGCCGGACTTCTCGAGCCACGTGGCGCCGGGGAGGACGACATCCGCGCGGTCCGTGAGCGGGCTGGGGAGGATGTCGATGAGCGCGACGAACTTGCCGGCGAGGCAGGGCTCGAGCGCGGCGGCGGTGGCGGGGTCGGGCGCGTTGGCGGCGAGGATCACCGCGCCCACGTCGGACGAGCCGGTGCCCTTGCCGAGCGTGCGGAGGAAGGCGTCGAAGTCGTCGGCGTGCCCGGCGACGGCCTCGAGCACGCGGCGGACGCCCCGGGCGTTGGGGGCCTTCTCGGCACGGACGGTGAAGGCGTTGGGGGCGTCGGGCGCGGCGCCGAGGGGGAAGGTCTTGTCCTGGCCGACGACGGGCACGGGGCCGAGCGCAAGGCGGGCCTGCGGGTCGATGGTGCGGGCGAGGGTGGCGAGGAGGAAGGCTTCTTCGCACGAGAGGAACGGGCTCACCATGAGGGCGAGGCGCTTGCCCTGCGCGACGGCCTTGTGCGCTCCCTCGAGGAGGTCGTCGTACGCGCGGGGCCAATCGCAGGCGACCGGCACGCCGTACTGCTTGCGGGCGGGGGAGCGGAGGCGCTGGTCGGCGTGGACGAACTTCCAGGCGTAGCGGACCTCGTCGGTGATCCACCACTTGTTGATCCTGGGGTTGTGGCGAGGCTTGACGCGGTAGACCTTGCCCTCGTTGTGGTGGACCCAGATGTTGTCGCCGCTGCTGGTGATACCGTCGACGGAGGGGGTTTCCTTGAGGAACCAGACGCGCTGGGCGAAGAGGAAGTCCTTGTCGAGGAGTGCGCCGACGGGGCAGAGGTCGATGACGTTGGCGGAGAGTTCGTTGTCGATGGCGACGCCGGGGAAGACGTCGATCTCTTCCTTGTTGCCGCGCCCGGTGACGCAGAGTTCGCTGGTGCCGGTCACTTCGCGGGTGAAGCGGACGCAGCGGGTGCACATGATGCAGCGATCGGCGTAGAGGAGGACGTTGGGGCCCAGGTCCTTCTTGGGCTGCTTGACCTTCTGCTCTTCGAAGCGGGAGACGCCCCGGCCGTAGAGGTAGGAGTAGTCCTGGAGGAAGCACTCGCCGGACTGGTCGCAGACGGGGCAGTCGAGCGGGTGGTTGATGAGCAGGTATTCCATGACCGCCTTCTGGTTGGCGACGGCCTTGGGGGAGTCGGCGAAGACGATCATGCCGTCGGATGCGGTCTGCTGGCAACTGGGCATGAGCTTGCCGCCCATGAAGGGTTCGACCTGCCCGGTGCGCGGGTTGGGGGCGTGGATCTCGACGAGGCAAATGCGGCAACTGGCGACGATGGAGAGCCCGTCGTGGTAGCAGTACTGCGGGATCTCGATCCCGTGGGTGTTGGCGATCTGGAGGATGGTCTGGCCGGGCGCGAAGTCGCAGACGCGCCCGTTGATGGTGATGCTGGGCATGGGGGGAGATGGTAGCGGCGGGGAACGCGTCGCACGCGCGGGCCCCCGGGCGGCGGGGAGGGCGTGCTCGCCCACGGCGGGCGGCGGGCGCCGGACAGCACGCACACCGGGGCAACCATGGGCGCATGATCGGACGCGGGGGACGAGTTCTCTCGGGCTGCGGCATGCAAAACAAGTATGAATTTTGAGTTTACGGGGGTAGAATCACGACGCACGCCCGGGCGCCCAAGTTGTTGGGGCGCAACGCGCGTCGAGGAGAGAGACATCATGAAGATGCGGCTGGCTTGTGGCCTTGTGTGCGCGCTGGCGACGTCGGCGTCGGCGAGCGTGACGTACCCGTTCACGAACATCACCGGGAACTCCGCGATGTCGGCGATGCAGGGCGAGGCCCAGCTTCGCGTGACGGTGATCGACTGGGCGCCGGGGCAGGCGGCGTTCCGCTTCACAAACATCGGGCCGAACCCGATGTCGATCACGGATGTGTACTTCGATGACGGGACGCTGCTGGGGATCGCGACGATCCTGAACGGCGCGGGCGTGAACTTCGCGCTCGGCGCGTCGCCGGCGAACCTTCCGGGCGGGAACACACTGACGCCGCAGTTCGACGCGACGGCCGGGTTCTCGGCGGACGCGAACAACCCGGCGCCGGCGAACGGGGTGAATCCCGGCGAAGAGCTGACGATCGTGTTCAATCTGATCAACGGCAAGACCTACGCGGACACGATCGCGGCGATGAACGGCGCCGTCGACCTTCGCGTGGGCATCCACGTGCAGGCGTTCGGCAACGGGCAGAGCGAGTCGTTCGTGACGCCGGCGCCGGGCGCGGCGGTGCTGGCGGGCCTGGGCGGGCTGCTGGCGGCGCGCCGCCGCCGGTAACGGGGCGGACTTTGATGTGATGGTGCGCGGCCGCTCCGGGAGGGGCGGCCGTTTTTCATGCGCTACGGTTGCGTCCTCATGGGCCAGCACCAGGCACCCACCGGCACGCGCGACTTGTACCCGATGGACGCCGCCCGGCGTCGGTTCATCATGGACTCGTGGCGGAGTTCGTCGGTGCGGCACGGGTTCGAGGAGGTCGACGGGCCGACGTTCGAGCATCTCGACCTGTACACGGTGAAGAGCGGCGAGGGGATCGTCAGCGAGTTGTTCTCGTTCCAGCGGACGGGGGGCGAGAAGACCTACGCGCTGCGCCCCGAGTTCACGCCGACGCTGGCGCGCCTGTACGCGGCCCGGGCGGGGAGTTTGCCCAAGCCCACGAAGTGGTTCATGGCCGGGCCCTTCTTCCGGGCGGAGCGGCCTCAGCGCGGGCGGCTGCGCGAGTTCCTGCAGTGGAACGTGGACTTTCTGGGGCTGGCGGGAGACCCCAAGACGCCGGCGGAGGTGGAGGCGGCCAAGGCCGCCGCTGACGCGGAGGTGATCGCGGCGTGCGTCTCGCTGCTGGCGGGGCTGGGGCTGACGCCCCGGGACGTGCGCGTGCGGGTGAACCACCGGGCGGCGTTGTCGGACTGGCTGGTGGGGCAGGGCGTGGCGGTCGAGCGGCAGGGGGAGTTGTTCGCGCTGCTGGACAAGCGGGGGAAGATCAGCGGCAAGGAGTTTGCGGAGGGGCTGGCCCAGTTCGGGTTCAGCCTGGCGCAGGCGGAGGTCTTTCAGCGGGGCGTGGTGCGGGTGACGGTGAACGACCCGGCGGGCGCGGACGAGGTGCTGGACCTCACGATGTTCTCGCACGCGGTGATGCCGCTGGCGCAGCAGTTGGCGCAGATGGGGATCGTGGACTGGATCGACTTTGACCTGACGGTGGTGCGTGGGCTGGCGTACTACACGGGGATGGTGTTCGAGGTGCACGAGGCGGGGGGGCAGGAGCGGGCGATCGCGGGTGGCGGTCGGTACGACGGGCTGGTGGAGCTGTTCGGCGGGCCGTCCACGCCGGCGGTGGGGTTCGGGATGGGCGACGTGGTGCTGGGGCTGGTGCTGGCGGACCGCGGGCTGATGCCCGACGACGCGGGGCTGATGGAAAAGGCGGGGCTGAGGCCGGACGCGTTCGTGCTGAGCAACGGGAGCCCGGAGGCGGAGCAGTGGGTGAGGCCGCTGGTCGCGCGATTGCGCGGGGCGGGGCTGCACGCGCGTCATTCGTACAAGGCGACGAAGAACATCGGGAAACTGATCCAGGACGCGAACGGCGCGCGGGCGCGGTACGCGGTGATCATCGAGAGCCCGGAGCGCGCGACGCTGAAGGACCTCGCGACGGGCACGCAGGAGACGATCGCGCTGGCGGACGTTGATGCGCGCGTGGCGAGGCGGTAGCGCGGGGGCGGGAGGAAGAGGGCATTAGGCATTCGGCATTCGGCATTAGAAGTTCGGTATCGGGCATCAGGGCGGCGCGGGGTCGCTCACCAGATGAAACGCATGCGGCCGAAGTCCGGGACGGGGATGCCCTGGCGCTTGTAGGGCGCGGGGAAGTAGACCCAGAAGGCCTTGCCGATGAGCAGGTCGCGCGGGACGATGCCGGTGTCTTCGTCGTACTCGGCGACCCAGGGGTTGGGCGGATCCCAGAGGCGGCCGTCGGAACTGGCGGGGCTGTTGTCGCCGCAGACGAAGAACTGGTCGGGGCCGAGGGTGAGCGTGCTGGCGGGGTGGGTGGCGAGGGCGGGCCGGCCGCTGAGCGGGCCCGAGCGGTAGGTGGTGGCCTGGTAGTGGATGTCGCGCGCGAGCGCGACGCGGTGCATGGTGACGGGCCCGCCGAACTCCCAGCGCACCACCGGCTGCTGGTACCCGGCGAAGACGAGCGAGGTGTCGTTCGCGCTGGCCTGTTCGGCGGAGAGGCCGACGCTGAAGCGGAGGCGCTCGTCGGGGGTCATGGTGTACGCGCCGAAGGCGACGCGCTCGTCGTTGACGTACAGCGCGACCGACTGGTCGACGTGCCAGAACTCGATGTTGACGACCTGCCCGGGCCGGAAGACGACGCCGCGCTGCGCGCGGGCGAGCTCGACCCACTCGCCCTCGGGCGTGGTGATCATGCCGGGCGAATCGGCGGCGCGGTCGGTGCGGGCCAGGCGCTTCATGCGGAGGACGACGGCGTCGGCGCTGATGTCGGCGCGGAACTCGTGCCCGCGATGGCGGACAACCGGGGACGCGACCAGCCCGTCGGCGGCGGCCTCGATGCCCGCGCTGAGGCGGACGTCGCCCACGGGCACGCGGTTCGCTTCGGGCTGCGAGGCCTCGTTGTACGCGTAGGAGTCGTTGATGGGGAACTCGGGGTTCCATTCGAGGGCCGAGGGACCCTCGCCGGTGTACGCGAACGTCGGCGCGTGCCCGATGCGCCAGCGGGAGGCGTGCTCGGGGGTGGCGGCGCGCCAGACGGGCTTGCGTCCGAGGGTTTCGGAGTTGATGGGGGCGTACGAGGTGTCGGCGACGGTCTGCCACATCGCGAGCTGGGCACGCTCGGGCTTGCGCTGCACCGTCCAGCCGGGGAGGAGCCAGGGGTTGGGGGCGCCGGCGTCGGCGGCGGAGGCGGGTCGGGTGAAGACGTCGCCATCGATGAGCGCGACCATCTCGTTGGGCAGGCCGACGAGGCGCTTGATGAAGTTCTGCGTGGGATCGGTGGGGTTCTTGAAGACGACGACGTCGAAGCGCTGGGGGTCGTAGATGGAGTAGAGGTACTTGAGCACGAAGATGCGGTCGCCCCAGGCGACGGGGATGTTGGACTGCTCGATGCGGTCGCGGCTCATGGGGTCGTGGACGGTGATCGAGCCGGGCGTGCGGGGGGTTTCGGGGTATGGGCGGATGCCAACGACGGGTCTCGAACTGCCCTGGATGGGGAGCGGGTTGCCGCTGTAGGCGTTGCGGTCGCGGGTATCAACGGGCCACGCGTAGCCGGTGGAGCGGCTCTGGAAGCGCATGTGCTGGCCCAGGAGCGTGGGGGCCATGGAGCCGGTGGGGATAAGGAAGGCCTCGACGACGAAGCCCCGGAAGACGAACGCCATGGCGAAGGCGATGATGATCGAGATGAACGTCTCGCGGATGGAGCCCTTGTGGCGCGCGGCGGCGGCGGGCGGGCTGGCGCTCGAAGTGCTCGACGGGCTCGTCATGGGCTGAGGGTAGGAGGCGGTGCGCGCCGGTATGCGCGCGGAGAACGCGCGGGCGGGGCGGATCGCGCGATGCCGTCAGGAGTTCTGCGGCGGCGTGTTGCCGGGCGGGCCCGCGGGAGGCTGGCCGGGCGGGGCGCCGGGCGGGCCACCGCGACGGCGGCGTTTGCGTCGGCGCGGATCGGGCTGGTTCGCGGGCGGCGCGAGATCGTCGTCGAGCGCGCCGAGGAGTTCGTCGATCTCGTCGTCGCGCGACTTGGGGGGCGCGGGCGGGCGCGGGCCGCCGGCCTTGGGCGGGCCCGGCGGCCTTTGCGGGCCGGCGGCCCTGGTCGGCGCGTTCGGCTTCGTGCCGCCCGGGGCCCGCGTCTGGCCCGAAGGCTGCGGGGCGCCGGGTGCGGCGGGCCTGGGCGCGGGCGCATCGGGAGAGCGCGGGGCATCGGGGCGACGGGGCCGATCGGGGCCGCGGTCGGCGCGGGCCGGGGCGTCG